>CAVCYP010000031.1:0-19500 GCA_963606545.1 Sphaerochaetaceae bacterium | reverse complement strand
AAAAGATTTCCCACCAAAATCTATACTCTTTAAGTCAATTTTACCTGTTCCCTTATATTTTAAATAAAGGGGATATTCGCCATTTAAATCCAATCCTGAGACCGATATTTTTTTCCACTCAGCAGATGGCATTAGCTCAAAAGCCCCCAAGGCGGGACCAAACTCTGAAAGCGAAACTTCAAGCCTTCCCTTTCCAGTTCCCCTGTATTCAAGTCCAAGGCCCTTTAAATTTTTAAATTTCAAGTATTTATAACCAAGAATGGTATTATCCACAAGGCTAGAGACATATACCATTGAGTCTTCTTCCGTTATTCGAGGCCTTGTTTGCTGCTTGCCAAGACCAAGTTTCACAGGCTTTGGCAAAATCAAATTACAACAGTAGGCGGCCTTAAGTGTTCCAGTAGCAGCAATGGGCCCAGAAAAACCTTCAGAAGTAATCTCAACCTGCTGAATTTTACCAAGGCCTAAACCATTGAAGGAAATTGCAATTTTCTCCACACAGGCCTGCCTGGAAAAATCTGTATTATTGGTGCATCTGTGATAAAAGACATACCACTGGTCATTAATACATTCTATACAGCCATGAATGGTGCCAGCAGGCGCTTTGGCCTGAGAATTACCTTTGTAACCCAAATCACTGTTGGAAATTATAACTCCTCCAAAATCAAAACCACAGTCCGGCTTTGAACTTACTGCATAACATAATTCGTTGTTCTCACCAGACGAATACACCAAATAATAATACTCTCCAATCTTCCTGATTGACGGCGCTTCATAAAAGGGGTGTTTATATAAAAGACTACCTTTCAAAGCAGTAGTCTTACTATCTAGCACAGCTTTTGGCTCACTCTTAACGGTAAGCATATCCTCTTCAAGCTGGACAACAGCACAGGATAGAATGCTGGGTTTTGTTGCTTTCACTTCTTCAACGCTACGTACAGCTATAGAACTCAAAACTTTGTTGTAAAGAGGTGCAAATAGTTTACTTCTAAAGTCTCTACCAAGGCCCCAGCCATAGTAGAGCCAGATTCTGCCGTTATCATTGAGTACCGCTGGGTCATTGTTCATAAACTTAAGAACCGGTTGTCCACTTGAATATTTTACATCCCCAAGGTACTCAAAAGGGCCTGAAGGTTCAGAGGAAACTGCAACAGAAATTGGACCAAAATTTCTAGTATTTGGTCCCATAGCAACGTAGTAAAGATAATAACGACCATCCTTACCCCGCACACAATCTGGAGCGTAATAATCTACAAGTTTTCCGTCTTTTGACCTAGGGTCTTGGCTTTTAGAATAAGAGATTCCATGATTTTCCCACCTGGTCAAATCTTCAATAGCCGCCGACCACACCGTATAATCTTCAACACAAAAACGGTCAGAGCGAGCTTTATCATGAGAACCATAAAGGTAAACCCGGTCTCCAAAAACATGAGCTTCTCCGTCTGGAATATATTCAGTTAAAGGTAAAAATGGATTCATGCCGCCCGCCTCTAATAAGACTCTTTATACTCTCACCTAAAAGCCTTACACGTCTCACTTTTGAAAATTAATTCCAAAACCCTACCAGCAGACTTGTTAAGAGAAAGCCTATCCAGTTTACCTGTTTTAAGCTCTTCTTCAAGTTTTTTAACAACTCTATTGTTGCCTGGCATAATAAGGTCGTTACCAGAATTGATAGCCTGAGAATGCGAACTTTGCTCAGAAGCATTCCAATCTGTCATTATTAGGCCATCAAAACCCCATTCAGTTCTCAAAATCTCAGTACAAAAATGTTTGCTATTATTAACATATTGACCATTAACTTTGTTATAACTGGTCATAATTGTCCACGGTTTTCCTTCCTTCACAGCAATCTCAAAAGCCCTAAGATAAATTTCTCTCAAAGCCCTTTCCCCCACATTAGAAGAAACACCGGTTCTGTTATCTTCTTGGTTATTACACAAAAAATGTTTTTGGCTAACACCAACTCCACCCATACTCTGAACACCACTTGTAATAGCGGCTGCCATCTTGCCAGCTACAACTGGATCTTCCGAGTAATACTCAAAGTTACGCCCACATAGTGGATTTCTATGGATATTCAGCGCTGGCGCAAGCCACACTGAAACTCCAACTTCCAGCATCTCAGTTCCTACGGCCCTACCAAGGTCCTCAATAAGGGACAAGTTCCAAGTCTGAGCTTGAACTGTCTCACTAGGCCAGGCAGTCATATATCTGAAAGTTGTAATTCCACTCTTTGTTCCAGGAAGGTTCTTAATAAGAGGTTCAAATTTCTTTATCCAGCCCCAATTCCAATCCTCCGGAAGACCCTCTGGATAACGAACGCTACCTCCTTTGGTGGTTGTAGTTACTGATAAAATATTAATACCGGCCGGACCATCAGAGAAAACAATGTTTGGAATTCCTTTTTTCAAAAGCTTTGTGCAGGTACGTCCTGCAGCTCCCATAACGTTGTTATAACATTTAATTGAGTAGCCACCACCAGTTACTAATTTGATTTTGTCATAGTCCTTAAGCTGGTTTAATAGAGTGCAAACCCGTGAAGAAAAAGGCTTTTCCTTATGACAGTCTCTTTCAATAGTTATTTCCTTATCTAGAGTAAAATTAGCTTCAATATCAGAATTAAGTACAACCCCATATGTACCCTTTTCAAGTACAAAGGCTTTCTTTTCTTCAAAATAGGAAGCAATTAAGCCCAAATTAAGAGGTAAGGTCAAGGTTTCACTTTCCCCTGGGCTCAAAAGTCTTGTTTTCTCAAACGCTACAAGACTTTTTAGTTCATGCTCCAATTTTCCTTCCGGTTTTTTAACAAAGGCCAGTACAGTTTCTTTACCTGCAACAGTACCAGTATTAACAACACCAACTCTGACAAAAGTTGGACATACCTCATCAATCTGCAGACTAAACGTGGTATAACTTAAGCCATACCCAAAAGGATATCTTGGTTTAATCAAGGCCCTATCAAAATACCTATAACCAACAAAAATGCCTTCACTATACTCTTCATTCACAAGATCCCCGTTCATATAACTAAAGGTATCAGAGGAGGGATAATCACTATATTTGTAAGCCCAAGTATCGGTTAATTTTCCACTGGGCGATACTTTTCCAGCTAACACGTTAGCAAGAGCATTTCCACCCTCTTCTCCACCTTGTCCCATAAGAACAACAGCATCTACAGCAACCGTATCAAGAATTGAAAGATCAAGAACTCCACCAGCATTAATAACCAAAATGAGCTGCGCATAATTTGCACGTAGAAATTTAATACTTTCTTCTTCAATATCCGATAACAGGTAATCTCCTTTTTCAACCCTTCTGTCCCTTCCTTCTCCTGCTTGCCTAGATATTACGTAAATAGCAGTTGAAGCCTGATTTGTAAGTTCATCGGGATAGATTGGAGTGCAGGCAGGACAGGGCTTGGGATAGGAGGCAATCACGTTGAACATCTGCATTGTCTTGACCGGACCAAAACCCTTAATGGCGTCCTCAACTGTGGCCTTCCACGTAGCAATTTCCTGCCTGAATTTTTGATCAAAGCGGTCCATCCAAAGCGTAGTAGGAAACTCAAAGCCAGCGTTTTTCAGACCTTGCTCAACAGAAACGCAGTAACGCTCCCTGACGTCTCCACTGCCACTGCCACCTTTGACCGTCATGCGACTTCCCGTGCCATAAAGAGCAATCTTCCCAACCTGAAGTGGAAGTACGCCGTTGTTCTCCAAAAGAACAATACCTTCCTCTTCAACGCGCCTTGCCAGTTCCCGGTTCTGCTTTTCCCTAGCCGTTTCTTCCTTTATAGTCACTCCAAACGTCTGATGTCTCATCCTACTTCCTCAAATCTTCTTCAAAAGCTTCTTCAAAGCTATAACTTCCGCTTACAACTGAAATTATCTTTCCACTTGGCAAAATCACCTTACACCTTGCAGAAACTGGGACCTTTACCTTTAGCTTAAACTTGCCCTCAGAGATTTCCCAGCTGGCCTCAACAAGTCCATAAGGCGTCTCAATTTGTCCCTTAGCCCAAGTCAAATCCCCACCCAAAAGCGGTTTAAAACAGAAATCTTTCCAGCCCGAACTAAGCACCTCGAGCCCCAAAACTCTTCTATACAAAAAGTCCCCCACGGCCCCGTAAGCATAATGATTCATGGACGGCTCTCTAATTTCCCCCTGTGGCGTTATGGCATTCCACTGCTCCCACAGCGTAGTAGCGCCCTTTCTTAACTCATAAATCCAAGACGGACAGCTCTCCTGCAAAAGTAACTTGTACGCCGTCTGTGCATAACCATTATCTGCAAGCGCAAAAAGAAGATACGGCGTTCCCGGGAAGCCTGTAGCCAGATGATAATTGTTCTCTCTTACAAGCCGGTCCAAATTCTCCGCCATCTTTTTCTTGGCAACTCCATTCACCAAACCAAACTGCAAAGGCAGCACATAGCCCGTCTGAAACTCCTGGCTCAAATTACCCTTGCCATCTGTCAGAATCTCGTTAAACGACTGCGCAATCTGTTTCCCAAGCGCTCTAAAATACCTAACATCCTCTTCTAACCCGATGCTTCTTGCAATTTTTGCCATTGTAAAAGCAGAAGCAGCATAATAGCAGGTAGCTATCCACTTACCTTTTTTCATCCAGTCTTTTATATAGCCGTAGGGTGCACACCAATCCCCAAACTGGAACAACCATTTCCAGATATATTTTCTAGTCCCAAAACCAGATAGCGAAGCCCAGAACTTTACAGACTTCATATATCTTTTCATGCAGCCATACTGCTTTCTTAAAAGAGAAACATCTCCCCTAGCCAAATATTCCGCCCACGGAACTATAATGCAACTATCACCCCAACAGGCGGTTGAAACCACAGGTGTGGAGCAGCCCTGAATAGGTATAACGGTAGGAATTCCGCCCCCACGCCCCTGTTCTAGTCTCATATCCAGGAGCCACTTATCAAAGAATCTACTTAAGTCAAAATTAAACGTGGCTGTTCTTGCAAACACAGCAATATCGCCCGTCCAGCCCATTCGCTCATCCCTTTGAGGACAATCCGTAGGAATATCTACAAAATTTGACTGAGCACTCCAAACAATATTACTTTGAAGCTGGTTTAAATCCTTATTAGAACAAGAAAAATCCCCAATAGTATCAAAATCAGAAGAGAGCGTATGAAAGGTAGGAAAGACCTTATCTTCTTCAATTCCTGTTATACTTATATACCTAGCTCCCATGTAGGTAAAATGGGGCATATAAACTTGAAAGCCATCAGAACAAATATATTTAATTTCAGCTTTTGCCGTTCTGAGAGACTTAGTGAAAAGTTTATCGCCGTCCAAAACTTCAGCATGACGGACGGTAATTACCTGGCCCTTGTTTCCATTTATCTCAAGCTGAACCACTCCAGCAGCATTTTGTCCAAAATCATATATCAGAGAGCCATCACTGGATTTAAAATGCTTTACCGGTTGAAAAACCTTTTTTTCAATAACCTTATTATTGCTAAGCGATACTCTAGGAGAAAAGCTCAACTTAATTTCAGAAGCCTTCTTGAAGGTGCATTTTTCTAAATCCACTGTAGAATCAAAACTTTCACCGTCATAGAAACAGGCCTGTTTGACGTTTCCTTCAGTAGTCACTTTCCAAGAACTATCCGTGATAAATTTCTCCGCAGTTCCATTCTTATATTCAATAAAAAGCTCCAAGAGAAAAGCCTGACGAGAAGCTGTGATTTTATTCTTATTTTCATAGGTAAATCTTCCAACCGCCCAACCACCAGCAACGGTAGAAGTAAGTACATTGTTCTCTTTTATCAGAGTACTCACATCATAATACTGATACTGAAGGTTCTTTTTATAACTTGTAAAACCTGGAGCAAAAAACTCTGAGCCAACTTTCTTTCCATTTAATTCAAGCTCATAAATACCTATGGCAGTTGAAGTTATAAAAGCTCTTTTCACCTCTTTGTCAACACAAAAAGATTTATAAAAAGTCATTGGTTTTGGAGAGACTTTCTTTCCAAAGCTGTAAGACTTATCAGTTATCCACTTGGCAGTCCAAGGAAGAGTAAGACGTCCAGATTGAAAAACTAAGTTACCATTAGCCTCTGAATTATGATTGTCTATAGCTTGAATTCTAATAGTATGAGAGGCAAAGGGGCTTAAATCCAGCCCCTCCAGAGGTATTCCAATCTGGTTTTCTGTGCGTAAAAGCACTTTTTCATCAACATAAACAATTGCACTTTTAAGTGCAGTATCCGGAATATCGGACTGAAGAGAAAAAGAGAGCATGGGGGTGCGGCTATCTGTCACACACCCAGCTTTCTTGTTATCTATCTTGATATCCCGGATTTCAAGCATTATTTTTTAGCCTTCCTTGAAGCTTTTCGTGCAGTTTTTTCTAGATATTTCTTGTTTTCCGTATCAAAATCCAAGCCCTTCTTCTGGCAACGCGCCTTAAGGTCTGCAATACGGTTCTGTTCATGTATTACAGCTTCTTTCTCTTGGTCCAGCTTCTCTTGCTCCTCAGGATCAATCCAAGTTTCTCCCTTTGCAAGTACGGCCTCCTTCTTACGTCTTAAGAGTTCTGCGTTAATTTCAGGTAAATGCTTTTCAACATCCACAAATGGAAGGGTAACCACTACCACAAGTGCTAAAAGTGCATCGAACAGATAGAAGGACATTGTCATAAAGGACGTAACTTCAGTACTTGGAGTAACGCCAACTGCATCTACAAAGCCCCTGTGAAGGATACCGGACTCAAAGCCGCCAGCAAATGGAGCGTAAATCAAATACTGAATAGCAGTGATAATTGCAACGCCCATCATACCTTCAAGTCTCATGTGCGACTTATACTCAACACTATCGTAGGCAAAACAAAGAAGAGTTGCAAAAATATAGGCATTTGGAAGCCAGCCAATATTACGTATAAAACCAGCAATTAAAGCAATTGTAAGGTTAGATGGGAAAAGCCAACCCATGACACTTCCAACAAGAACCAGAGCGTAACCACCAACAGTCAAATTCTTAATTCCAACTCTCTTTGCAAGCGGATAAATCAACAGGGCTCCAATGCCAAGAGGAGTTCCCGTCACCACCTGATAAATGGTGTACATGAACGCATTATTTTCTCCATTAAGCATAAACTTAATATAGAAATACTGAACATTACCACCTTTGTAGTTATCCACAATACCACTTACAGTTGCAATGATAATCAAAATCAAATAGTACTTGTTTGTAAGAAGAGCCTTAAGCTGGTCCTTAAGCGGAATCTTTGTCTCGTCTAACGTGGAATATTCAACGGAAACATCCTCCGTAACTCTTTCTCTGGTATAGAAGTATTCCAAAAGCAAAAAAGGAATAGCCAAAACCGATATTATTATCATCAAAATTGGATAGCCATTTATATCTTTCTCAAGCCACACTGGAAGTAGCACCATATTAAAGACCATTCCAATTACAATACCAGAAAGCAAAGTCCAGCTCATCTTTCTGATAAACTGAATCTTTGTCTTTTCTTTTGAATCTCTGGTAGTTAAGGAACAAATGGTATCTCTAAACAAATAAAAATAGGAAGAACCTACTGTGTGGTAACAAATTAACAGGAAGAAAAAGTAATACCAGTAACTCTTACCCATAGTCCGAGTTCCAGGAAAGAGGAAAATAAGACAACCTATAATAATTGATACAAACCCAAAGATTAGATGCCAAGGTCTCATCTTACCCTGTCTGGAATCTGTATGCTGGATAAGCCATCCATTCAGAAGTCCTGTCAACATTGCCAAAATCTTAGCAACCGTCATCACCACTTCATAAACGCCACCCATCTGCTGAATCATTGCAACATTGCCAACCCCATAAATTGCACCTGTTTGCTGGGTGAAAAATTTTTCCACCAATGCAGAAATGGTGTTAACAACAAAGATAAGTCCAAGAGGACCAATCAAATGCCCAAGCACCCACTCTTTGGTGGAAACGCTCTGCGTTGTTGCCTTACTGTCCATAAATGGCTTACTAAAAAGACCTTTACCAAGAAGTTTCACCTCTTTTGCCACTACCTAACCTCCAACTGTATTGTAACCGAATCTACGCCATCCGATTTAACTTTCACTATCCCGATACCTTTTTTCTTTCCTGCCTTAAAAACTGCCAGCGCCCTTCCTCTGTAAGCCTTGTGTTGTGCAGACAAAAAAGACTCATCAGTTTTATATAAAGCAGCCCCAAAGCCCAGAAGCTTAATATTTCCAGATACCTCAAGACTTACTGTTTGTTCAACAAACGGAAGAAGCTTTCCTTGCTGATCCACAAATTCAATAGGAACAAAGGCTAAATCCTCCTTATCTCTGCATAGGACAGGTTTTTCTGGTTTAACAGAAAGTCTCATCTTTCCGCTTCCTGACGAAAGCAGGCTAGAAGAAATCACATTTCCATCCCCATCTAAAGCTTCTGCTTTTAAGGTCCCTTTTTCATAAGGCAGTTTGAAAATAGCCTTAAAGGCCTTAAGTTTTTTCTGACCTACAAGCTTGTTGTTTAGAACAAGCCTAAGGCTTTCACCCGGCGAGTAAACTTCAACCACTGCTTTAGTTCCTTCATAGCCTGGCCAGTTCCAGCTATTTATTGCATCCGTAAACTGCCAAGATCCTTTAGAAGGTCTTTCGTTTGCATGATTTAATGGTCTAACAGCTAAGTAAGGTTCTTTTCTCAAACCCCATACCACCTGCATAAACCCCATTGAGGCAGTTTCAAAACCTGTAATATCTATCATTCCCTGATTGGCCAGCAATGGCAGTCCTTTATAAGAATGATAGGTCCAACCCATGCAACTTTCCCCAATATAGTCCCACGCAGCCCAAACAAAGTCCCCAATAAGCTGTGGATACTTCTTGACTCTTTCCCAGTTGTAAGGCAAATCCGCAACCAGTGTTTCAGAGCCTACCATCATCCTCTCTGGATATTTTTCAGCATCGTAATCATACCTAGAAGAAGCATAATTTAAACCAATGATATCCAAAGCATTTGCTGCACCAAGACAGGCCTTGTCTCCTCTCTTTCCTGCTGCCATGAAGAACATGAGTTTGCCAAGTTTTTGAGTCATAGCATTAAAGAAGGCAGACCCGGTTTTCTTCTCTTTATAGTTCTTGCTCTGTTGTAAAGGTTCAGCCTTATATTCGCCTTTATCCTTATAGACTCCCATTCCCATTTTTGAATAGACATTTAAAAGCACGTTCACGCCAGCGGTTACTGGTCTGCTGGCGTCAAGAGAATGAACGTAGTTAGTGAGCCTTTGGCAGGTTTCAACACCCTTTAGGCTAGCAGTTTCAGAAACTTCATTACCTGTTGAATACATAATTACACAGGGATGATTTCTTGAAGCTTCAACCATTGAATAGACATCGGACTGCCAGTTTGTAGCAAAGTGGCGTGAGTAATCGTGATAGGTTTTGGGTATGTACCAGCCGTCAAAGGCTTCATTTATCACGTACATGCCAGCTTTGTCGCAGGCGTCCAAGAGGGCCTGAGAGGCGGGATTGTGGGAGATTCTGACTGCGTTAAAACCTTTTTCTTTGAGGATTCTGATTTTTCGCTCACAGGCAGTTGCGTACTCGCAAGCGCCTAATATTCCGTTGTCATGATGGATACAGCCTCCCCTAAGAAGTACTCGTTGACCATTAACTGTAAGCCCAGTTTTAGGACTCCAATTAAGTTCGCGGATACCAAAGGAGAGCGAGACTTGATCAGTTTCAGTTGAAACTACAATTTTGTATAGCTGGGGAGTTTTATCACTCCAGAGTTTTGCGTTGGGTACGGTTATTAACCCAGCTGAGCCTTGTGCAACTACGTTTTGACCATCAAATACACATACGGTGATAAGCGTTGGTATTACGCTCTGGGCTTCAATTTTTATGACTGCAGGCTCAATGGATTGAGTTGTTATATGAACGTTTTTAATGTAGTTTTTATCTCTAATTTTAAGAGTAACTGGCCTATAAATTCCGCTTCCAGAATACCAGCGGCAATTAGGTTCAAGTGTATTGTCCACCTCAACGCGCAAAGTATTTGGCCCGCTAAGTACTTTACCAGTAAGATCCACGTCAAACGGCGTATAACCATAAAAGTGAGAGCCTACCAGCTGGTCGTTAAGATAGACTTTGCAGTTCTGATATACTCCCTCAAAATGAACTGTTAGGTTCTTGTTTAGGTTGCTTTCTTCAAGCTCAAAAGTTTTTTTGTAAGTATATTTTCCACCTGGATAATAGCCTGAATTAATACCATTGATGCAATTTTTATATCTTTGTTCATAAATCATGGCATCATGAGGCAAATCTATTGAGATAGGCTGCAGTTCTTTCTGAAACTCTTCCTTTGGAAAATTTTCCTTTTGGGAAATTTCCTTTTGGAAAGTTTCCTTTTGGAAAGTTTCCTTTTGGAAAGTCCAACCGCTACAAAATTGAATATCCATGGGTCATCCTTTTTTCTATTTATATGTTAGTAGGTGTTTTTTTAGCTGTATTGCAAAATAGTCTATTTAATTGTAAATTTGTCTAATTATGAAAAGTACTGATTATCAAGCTTTTTGCCAGTTATTTTATGCCTCTCATCAGCTACCAATTGCTCTTTATGAAGACAACAATTTTGTCCTTGCCTGTGGCAAGGAAGAGAGCCTCCCTGAAATAAGCACTCCGTCTTTGCTTCCGGTTTGTCGCGAAGTTTCCGGCTTAGGCTTTTATGGGCGGGTTCAAGATAAAGACAATCATTTCTCTCTTATTCTGGGGCCTACTCGCAACACGTCCATAACCTATTCACAGTTTCTAAATCTACTGCTATATCTTCACTTTCTCCTAACAGGTCAAAAGCTCGATATAGGGCAAACCTTTGGACTTAAAGACACCACAGTCCAACAATCCATTGGGCATAAACACTCGGAAAAAACCTATGAAGAAAGAGAAGAAGGCAGGGTTCATGGAACGTATCTCTTTGAGCAGAAACTACTCAATCTTATTCAAAATGGAAATGAAGAAGGCTTGGAAAAGTATTTTAAAGAAGCTGAAAACTCTATAGCGCTTAAAGAAGGAAAGCTTGCAGAAAACCCAATAAGACAGGCAAAAAACATTTTTATTGGATGGGTTACAATGGTGGGTAAAACCGCTGCAATCCCTGGGGGCTTGGATATAGAGCAAACCTACCATTTGATAGACACCTACATTCAACAGTGTGAAAAATTACAATCAGAACGCGAAATTTTGAATCTTCAGTATGTTATGTCTATGGACTTCACAAAACGCATTGCAAGTCACAAACTGCCGCAAGGCGTCTCCAAAGAGGTATATGCTTGTATGCAATACATTGGAAACCACATTAACGAACAAATTGGAGTGGATAACGTGGTTCAGTTCAGTGGCAAAAGCAGAGCCTATCTTTTTAAAAAATTTAAAGCTGAATTAAAAATAGGCATTGGCGAGTATATTTCAAGGCGTCGTATTCAAGAGGCCCAAGCCTTACTTAGATTTACCAACAAAACGTTGACGGAAATTAGTTCTTACCTCTGTTTTTCCAGTCAAAGTTACTTTCAAAACGTCTTCAAAGCTCAAACCGGCAAGACCCCAATGGAATATAGACTAAAATTTTCTGCGCAAGTACCAATAGTAGATTAAACAAACCACCAGGCAATACTTACGAAAACAAGTGGCGTCCAGGAATCCCCCATTCCCCTGAAAACAGCGCTGAGCAGATTGTGAGCAGCAATGCAAATGCAACACCAGCGCTAAAGCACCAGTACAGCAAACTTTACAGAATTGCTCCTTCTATAAAACTATTGTTTCTCTGCTGCATAAATAATATTCAGCAATTCTGCTAACTTGGAAGCTGTACCTGTACCATTCATCGTATAACTAAGCTCAACCAGCTTAACTATCTCAACCCTTCAAGCCCTTCCTAACCCGATGCCTATTATGCAAAGCACGAGTTACACTTGAAATTTGCCGTATACTAAATTTTAAAAGAATGGGCTGTTTTTAGTATACCGCCACAATAGTCTATATCCACTGTGCTGATATTTTTCTCGTTTTAACTGTTTCATAACCGCAAACTTCAGATTGTTTACTCAATGTAAAACATGTTAAAATAAACATATGCAAAAAGACCCATTTAAGGAATATTTGAAAGAGTCTGAACCTGACAAAACATACAAGGGCTATGCATGGAGCACTGCAATTGGACTCCAAGCTGTGGACGGACTTAAGCCTTCTGAATATCTAATTAACACAGCAATACAGAACATTGAAGGCAAAATCACATTTAAGAAAGCACAGAGTCTCATAGAAAGCTATTATGAAGAAAAACCTACTACTTCATCTGATGACGACCGCACAGAAGAAGCTGATAAAGTATCTTCTCGCATTGCAGAGCTTCTTTCAGAAAAAGCATTTTCTTTTACTCCAAACGAATATATCTCTATCCATCGTAAACTCTTTCAAGGAATTTATGATCATGCTGGGAAACTTAGAAATCATAACATTTCAAAAAAAGAATGGGTTCTTGATGGCGCTTCCGTTTTATATGGCAGTGCTTACGAATTAAAAAGAACACTTGAATACGATTTCTCGCAAGAAAAAGAATTTAGCTATAAAGGTCTTTCATTAAATGAGATTATCCATCACCTTGCAGTTTTCATTTCAAGACTTTGGCAAATTCACATCTTTGCAGAAGGCAACACAAGAACAACAGCAGTATTCTTTATTAAATATTTGAGGACCTTAGGCTTTTCTGCAACTAACGATACCTTTGCTGAAAATGCCTGGTATTTCAGAAATGCTCTTGTTCGTGCAAATTACACAGACTTAAAAAACGGCATTCACGGAACAACAGAGTATCTTGAGAAATTCTTAAGAAATCTTCTTCTAGATGAAAAGAATGAACTTCACAACCGAGACCTTCACATAAGTGGCCTTTTACAAAACAAAAAAGTGGACATTGACCACACAAAAGTGGACATTGACTCCCCAAAAGTGGACATTGACAGTTTAATTTCTGAAAAATGTCCAAATTACTCTGCAAATACAGTTGTTCACATCCATAAGCTTTATGAGAGCTTTGGCCTTGACAAAATATTTGGCAGAAGTGCCGTTATGGAAATTCTAAACCTAAAAAGCTCAGGAGCATCAAAATTTTTGGCAAATTTGCTGAATGCAAATATCATAGAACCTGTATCCGGCTACGGAAAAGGCAAATACAAATTTGTAAGTTTTCACTAAAACTTAGTGCCTTTATCTTGAAGAATGGACACTTTTGGACACTTTTTATCTTGAAGAATGGACACTTTTGGCATAAAATTATCTTGAAGGATGGACGTATAGATGATTTTTAAGCGAAAAGCAATGACTCAACTTAAGGAATGGAAAGAAACCTACGCTGGAAAATATGCAGCACTTCTTGAAGGTCCAAGACGAGTTGGAAAATCCACAATTGCCGAGCAATTTGCAATAAAGGAATACAAAAGCTACATTAAAGTTGACTTTGCAAATATTACAGAACAGCTATTACATGCCTTTTCATTAATTGCAAATCTTGATGCGTTTTTCTTTCAACTACAAGCTATCACAGGAATTACTTTATATAACAGAAAATCTGCCATCATATTTGACGAAATTCAACTTCAACCAAAAGTCCGGCAAGCAATAAAATACCTCGTGAAAGATGGGCGGTATGACTACATAGAAACAGGCTCTCTCCTATCCATAAAAAAGAATGTTGCTGGCATTGTGATTCCATCTGAAGAATATAAAATTTCAGTCCATCCAATGGATTATGAAGAATTTCTTTGGGCCACAGGAAAAAATAATTATTCTCTTTTAAGGGAGATTTTTACTTCAGAAAAGCCCGTAGGACAGGCTGTGAACAGAACCCTCATGTACGACTATAGAATATACATGACAGTTGGAGGAATGCCACAAGCAGTTGAGGCTTATGTTAACAAATTACCACTAAAAGAGATTGATAACATCAAACGGATGATTATTGATTTGTATGAACAAGATTTTTACAAGATAGATTCTTCCGGAAGGGTTTCTATGATGTACAACTCAATTCCAGCACAACTTGCCAGAAGTTCAAAAAAATACTCTATTGGTTTTGCAATAAACAAGAAAAGCAGAAGTTCTGATTATGAGCTACTATCAGATCTCATAAATTCCAGAACTGTATTACCTTGCTTTAATTGTCTCAACCCAGCAATTTCATTTTCACAAGGAAAAGATTTGGAAAAATTCAAACTTTACCTTTCAGACACAGGACTTTTTGTAACCTTATTACTTAAAGCAGAAAAAGAAACCGACACTGCCCTATATTCCAAGATTATGTCAGATAATCTTCCTGCAAACCTTGGCTATCTATACGAAAACGCTGTCGCACAAGCCCTCTGTGCAAGTGGTAGAGATTTGTATTACATGACATGGCCAAAAGAAAATAGCACCCACGCCTACGAGATAGATTTTCTTATACGGAAAAAGACAAAGGCCATTCCCATTGAAGTCAAAAGCTCAAGAACAGAAAACCATCAGTCAATCAATGCTTTTATTTCAAAGTATTCCTCAGTAGTTTCCAACCCATACATTCTGAGTCAAAAAGACCTTGGAAAGGATGGACAAATTAAACTCTGTCCCTTCTATCTAAACTCCTTTGTATTTGAATAAAATTCCCTTTGACTACTTGCATTTGTTGAAAAGGAAGTTGAAAATAAGCGCTGTTGTTAGGAGCTTAAAGCCATGAAGAAACTTATTCCGCTAATGATTTTACTTGTCCTGTTGGTAGGTTGCAAAGAAAATCCCGTTGAAAACACCTTTTACACCGTCACCTTTAATACAGATGGTGGTTCTGAAGTTTCTCAACAAACGGTATTAGAAGGGATGACAGCAGTTGAGCCTAAAGATCCAACTAAAGTGGGTTACGAGTTTTTGCGCTGGACTTTGGACAATGAAACCTACGATTTCAACACTCCAGTTACTTCTAATCTTGAACTGAAAGCTTTCTATACCTCCACTAAAGCTCTCAATCTATGTAAGAATGACGCCAGAAAGATTTACGACCTAGCCAACCTTTTTGTGAATAAAACCACCCTCACAGACTCAGTTGCGGGCGATATAGTAATATATGCAAACAACTTAGCCACTGGAAAAGCAAAGCTACTCATAAATGCTCCTAAAGATTCAAATTTAATTACCATGTACAACGAGCAAACAGAATATGATTCTTCCCAGTACGACATGAAGATAGAAACAAGCTCTCTTGAGGGAAGTTCCTTAAAGACATCAGAAGACGGAAAAACTAAAACCTTCAAACTTGAAAGTTTATCTCTTAAAGTTAAATACACCCAAAAATCAACACCAAGCACTATAACAATTAAATATGCTGATTCAGTTACAGAGGCTGCAACCCTCAAAAATGTAAACATAGTATTGACTGAAAAAACTGTTGATGGCACAAATTATGTTGAAGGTAGCGTTCAAATGGAAATAGAAACAGACCAAAACCAAAAACAAACCTTCCAAATGACCTTCCTTGAGATGGAAGGAGCTCTTGTCTCTGCCAATTATCTAGGTTTTAACCTCACCTTCTGATAAAACTTTGCACACCTAAAGGCCGCATTTAAAAATATTTCTATCGTTTGGTCTCTTTGTCAGTTATAATTAAAGCTACCAATTTTTCGGAGGCCAAGATGAAAAGAAAATTCAAAGAAGGCGATTGCGTTTCCTTTACCAGAGCGTACAGAGATGAAATTGAGATAGGTAAGCTTATTGAATACGACAAAACCACAAAACTTTGGGATGTAGACGTAGAAGGCGAAGACGAGTTCATCTGCCTCGCAGAAAAAAATCTCACCCTCGTCCCCCCAGTTGAGCTAACCTCTGAGGACTTGAAAGCCCTACTTAGATTTGAAATCACCTATCCCGATTTCTGCAAAAAGGTCATCCCCTCCTACAACTGGACCTTCTCTGGCGTCTACTCCTACACCCTAGACGATACCCTTGCCATGGTCACCAATCTTAAAGCAAAGAAGACCTCCAATTATGAGCTCGAAGCCTGGGCAAACCTTGTCTATGCAGAAATGGAAGACTACTTTCAATGTTCTGGAGTAGCAGAAGAGGAAGAAGATGTCCCACTTCATGGCTTCAAAAACCCTAAAAATGATGCTGCAATGGCAAATGAAATTTTCAATATTCTTTTTGATTACTGTCTTTACTCTCCAGATGAAGAGGAATTTGATGATGTAGATTTAGATTTAATTCTTGAAGATGTCAAAAATTATAAAGACAAAAAAGCCATACACAACTATTTGTGGACCCATTCAAGTAAATATGAGATTTTAAACCGTCTTGAGGACCCAAATTACGTTGAGAATTTAGAAGAACAAGACCTTGAAAGAATAAGTGACATGATTTTGGAACAAGCTGAAAAAGGCTTGGATTTGGCTATGGAGGTTCTTGCTTATTCCTACTATGGTGGAAATACACTGTTTGAGTGTAACTGGATAAAATCTAGAAATCTTTTCTTGGAAATGATGAAAAAAGATTCAGTTGAAGATAAAGATAAGTGCCGTTATGCAAATACTTTAGGGTATATTTACTACTATGGCAGATGCACAGACGGAGTTCCAGATTACGCAAATGCATTTAAGTATTTTAGTCTTGGAGCAGCTGCCGGCGTCTTTGAATCCATGTATAAACTGTCAGACATGTACAAACATGGCTATTATGTTGAAAAGAACAGCATGGCCACTGAAGTTTTAGTCAGAATGGTCTACGATAAAACTATTTTACACATTCAAAATGAAGAATTTGAAAGCAAATTTGCAGATGCAGCTCTTAGAATGGGAAATCTTTGCAGAGACGGAATTATCAAGGATGAAGATGAATACTATTACTATACGTTAGCCGACTATGCAATTAAAAAACGCCTAGAATTCCATCATTATGGGGATGAAAAAGTTGCGGCCGGAATAAAAAAGGAATTAGACCGAATCCGGCAAGATAGACCACTTAAGAAAGGTATAACTCTTTCAGAAGAACCTGTTTTAGATACTTTTGCGGCAATGTTTAGGGGCAGTACCTGCAAAGTTAAAGTGACAACAGTCAAAGAAGGCCTGAGGATAGTTGTTGAACGGGTCCAACCAGATTCTCTTGAACTTGAAAACAAAAATCCAGAATGTATCTTTGAATGTTATCCCGAATATGGTTATTGCAATCTGACAAAGAAAATAGCCTTCACTGCTCACGAAGTAAAAAAGATGAATGATTCCGCCAGGTTCTATGCAGATTTCTTCCATGTTCTAGGAAAATCTTCAAATGATGAATACCTATGCATGTTCACAAATCACAAAGAGCCAATCTATCTCTTTGCAGCTAAGAGGATTACCCGCAAAATTAAAAGAGATAAATAACTTTTGGGTTTGGGTCTAAGCTATTGGCTATTGGTACTCATTTAAGTTGCCAATAGCCATCTTTTTTTGCCCCAACACGCTCAAGTTTATTCTTTTGAACAAGACTCTGTATTGCCCTTTGCACAGATACGTATGGTTTCTTTAGCTTCTGAGAAACCCCTGTTATTGATGTAATTGTCCCTTCCTCTTTTGCTATATCAAGTATTTGAATTTCTGTTTGTGAAAACTTTAATGCATTGGCATTGTAAGTCCTTGGCTCTTCTGCCACCAGTAAATCCGTTGGCCCACGTCTAAAAGTAAAAGAGAAGCCAAGACCCTCTGTTTTATAGCTATAACCAACATTTTCTCTGTTGCAAAGGTCAAAGACTCTTTTAAAACCAGTGCCAAAAGCTTCAATAGTTTTATTACGGTACAAAGCCATGGCAATCAAAGGATTTCTCAGTTTAGAGCCAATTTCTCCATTGGCAAAAGCCTTTGGATCTTCATTAAGCGCAATTGTTCCTGGGTTATAAACTCTCACACAGCTTGGGGTAATTGTAATTTCATTATAATCACCATCAACAACTCTCATATGTGCAAAGCTGTTTACAACAATTTCCCTTATTGCTTCAATTGGAATTTCCGGTTTCTCCACTCTCTGCAAACCTTCTATAACTGCATTAAAATTAATTGAAGAAAGGATATAATTAACACCAGCATCAATGCACTCAAATATGTTTCCCATAAACTGACGGTTATCAATAAAAGAGGTTCTTTCATCTGACACATAGCGTGCAAACTTTACCAGAAGAGGTTTTTTATTTGAAAACAAATAGAAACCTGCATTGTTAAGCTTCCCTTTTTCCATAAGGCCCATTTTTGTCAGAGTTTCTTCAACCCCTTCATATCTATAGTTTAACCTGTTTAAATCATTTGCTTTATCTACGTATTTTATGAGCAGGACTTCATCTACATCCTCATCCCCATATTTAGTGAGTTTCTTTTCCCAGTTTGTATAAGAAAAATGTTTATTCTCAAAGTATTTTTCAAGTTCAGGCTGAGTCATTTGAAGATCTTGATCATCACTGCGCTTGTAGTATCTCCCATAAGCAGAATAAGGAGTGTCTTCTCCATAGGCCTCAACCCTAATAAGCGTTTTATCTTCTTCTTTGATAGTTTGGACCTTAGCACTGACATAAGGTTTAATATTATTCTTTATTTCATTAACAATTTTAGAAGTTGTGAACTCCCCTACTTCTTGACCACAAACAGTACCGTCATTCTTGATTCCAAAGAAGATAACTCCGTGATTGCTTTTATTTAGCATAGAGGAAAGCGAGATAACGGCTTCTTTGAGTTCACTTGTAGATTTCTTAAATTCTAATTCTTCATTTTCATGCTTGCTCATGATTTTATTTTATCATTTATTTTATCATAATACAAGTTTAATTTATCATTTAATTTATCAATAGCTGATTAATAATCTCGTGCATCTTTGGCAGGTTTAAATCCATGTCCTTAGCAAGGGCTATGAGATTGCGGGCTCTGTCCAGATTCTGGGTTGGATATTTGGCTTTAAAGTACTTGTCGCCGGTTAAAAAATCATCGGTATAGCGGGAGGCAAGCTCTAGGGTCATAACTAGGCAACTGTCTGCGAGCGAGGCCTTTTCTGCGTCTAAAAGGACGTCTTTGGTTTGAGATAAGAAGCCTTCTGCAAAGGCTTTGAAGATATCTAGGTCAATGCGAATTTTATCGAATTCCAAGCTGGAGGAGCCCATGCTGTTGGCAGCCGAGCGTACGGCGTCGCCAAAATCGTGACCGGTAAAGCCCGGCATAACGGTGTCTAAATCAACCACGCAAAGGGCTTGGTTGGTGACTTTATCAAAGAGGACGTTGTTAATCTTGGTGTCGTTGTGCGTCACGCGTAAGGGAATTTTGCCGTCTGCATAGAGAGCATGAAGAACGCAGGCTTTGTCTCGCATGGAGAAAAGATATTGAACTTCTTCTTGGCACTCTTTTGCACGGCCCAGCACGTCAGCTTCATAATCGGCTTTTAAGGTTTCAAAGCGCTTGGGGGTATTATGGAAGTCTACAATTGTCTC
>CAVCYP010000030.1:0-21658 GCA_963606545.1 Sphaerochaetaceae bacterium | reverse complement strand
GTTTACACGAGATAGGGTTTGAACCTATGACCTCCACCACGTCAAGGTGGCACTCTCCCGCTGAGTTACTCGTGCATTACTCATTGCTCTAACAATTATGCACGAAAAGAAAATTGTGTCTAGTAGTCAGTGCTTGTTTTTCGCTCCATTCATTTGTAATATTACAGTAATATTTCAGCAAGGAATAAGAATGAAAGACGAAAATCAGAAGGAACAGGTCCAAAAGGCCTATACATATTTAGTAAAGACACCAAGTAGCAATGATGTTGCCGTTTGCGCAAGCAATAGTGTGATTAAACCAGGCACAAAGGTGATTGCGCCAACTAGGTACGGGCTAGACTTGGGAGTTGTGATTGGAAGTGCATCGAGTATCGGGATGGAGTATACGCCGGGATGCAGTAAGTGCGTGGGGGCGTGCCATTTTGAGCCCTTCAAGGCGCCCGTGGAGGATGAGGATTTGGCGGCGTCTGGCGAGGCGCAGGGCCAGGAGGTGGTCTTTGAGGCGGACGGTCAGCGTTTGACGTTGGGGCCGTTGCCTAAGTTCGAGTTCGTGGATGGAACGTTCTCTGTGGAGGGCAGTCGGCAGGAAGAGAAGGCTTGGGCGGACAAAGAGGCCAAGGAAGAGAAGGGGCTTTGGGATAAGGCTTACAGAGACCCGGAGTTGGTGGAAGTTGACGGGGATGTGACGTGGATTGACCATGTTGCCACGGCAGAGGAAGTAAATAAGTACGAGGAAAATTTGCAGGCAGAGACGGATGCTATCTGTATATGTAGAGAGAAGATAGAGAAGCTAGGTTTGAACATGAAGCTGGTTACGGCGCACTTTTTGCTTTGTGAGCCAAAGGTGCTATTCTTCTTTACTGCAGACGAGCGAGTGGACTTCAGAGAGCTGGTTAAAGAGCTGGTTTCCGTGTTTAGAATGCGCATTGAGCTTAGGCAAATTGGCGTCAGAGATGAGTCTAGAGTGCTGGGCGGGCTTGCCGTGTGCGGAAGAGATTTCTGCTGCCATTGCGTGTCTGATAAGCTTAATCCAGTTACCATTAAGATGGCAAAGGAGCAGAATCTGTCGCTGAACTCTATGAAGATATCGGGGCCGTGCGGGAGGCTGCTTTGCTGTTTGAGCTACGAGTACGATTTCTATTGTGAGGAAAAGCAGGCGTACCCACCTGAGGGATCCCGGATTAAGCTGGGGGGTGAGATTTTCAGGATTCAAGAGGTGAACATCCTTTCTCATAAGATGACGCTTACGGGAAGTGAGGGGCGTTCTTACACGGTCCCAAGGGAAGAGGTCTACTTTGATACGGACACAGGACATTGGGAAGTGGATAGGACATATCAGGAAGAACTGTTATCTAACTGATTTTTGTAATTCACATAAAGTGTTGTATTGACCAGTTTTATTGTCTGTGATATGTTTTGTAATCGCCGTTCTTTGAGAGCTTAGTAAAAGAAAGCTTAAAGAAAGGTCCTAATAAATATAAAGTATTTATCTTGTTAAAGATATTTGGAGGTAAACGTGAATCGTTCTGCAGAAAAGAAAGATCGTCAGAGTAAGGTGAGAAGACTCAGAAATCGTGAGACCAAGAGCACATTCCGCACAGCTATAAAGAAGTTTGATGCCGCTGTTTTGGCAAATGATAAGGCTGCTGCTGAAGAAGCTATGAAGCTCAGCTTCAAGCTCCTTGATGGTGCTGCTAATAAGGGTATTATCCACCACAACACAGCTGATAGAAAGAAGTCTAGAATGAATAATAAATTCAATAAGATGGCCTAAGGCCTTTGATGGAGGAATATTATGGCAAAGACAAAATTGACAAAAGCCTTGATTATTGAGCACCTTCACGATCAGTTGGGCGTTAACAGAAACGACATTCATGAGATCGTTGATGCTTTCTTTGAAGAAGTCAAGGAAGGCCTTAAAGAAGAGATGATCATTGAACTTAGAGGATTTGGAACTTTTGAAGTAAGAACTCGCAAGGGTAGAGAGAAGGCAAGAAATCCAAAGACTGGAGACCTTGTTGCTGTTGACACACACGGTGTAGCAGTATTCCGCCCAGGTAAGGAACTTAAGGATCTCGTATGGGATCTCCGCCAGGAGAACTAAGTTTTTGGCTAAGCTTTTGACTGAGTTTACTAAGTTTACTAAGATGAAAGTTTTACACAGACGCAACCTCGGAACAGTATGCTCTGAGGTTGTTTTATTATTAGTCGCTGCATTCCTTTTGGCCATGGCTCATCCAAGCTTCATTTCTGACAATGGCTTTGGATTTTTGGCTTTCATTGCCTTGATTCCCGTTTTTGCAGTACTAAGAAACAGCTCTTGGAAGGTTGCCTCGCTGTATGGTTTTTTGTTTGGCTTTACCTATTACGCCATCTTCAATTACTGGCTAACCACCTTCCACCCCTACGCCATCTTGATTGTAACCATCATCAAAGCCGTGGAGATGGTCCTACTTTTCACTGCACTAAAAGCGGCAGACAGCTGGTTTTCAAAAATCCTTCAAGGCAAACTTTCCAAGCTAATTCCGCTTTTTCAAGCCCTAATCTGGGTGGCCTATTCCTACCTCTCTCAAGGCTGGTTTGCAGGCTATCCGTACGGCACAATTGCTTATGCGCTATACAGATACAAAGTATTAATCCAGATAGCCGATCTCTTTGGTATCTGGGGCCTTAACTTCATGCTGGTCCTCCCTCAAGCCTTCCTAGGCGCCTGGGTTTGCGACTATTACAGCAAAACCAAAACGCAAACCTCTGAGGGCCTTTTGCAGCACCTTAAAGCCAACAAAATCCTTGTAATCCTGTATCTTATCCTCTTGATAGCCCAAATTGTCTATGGCATCATCACGCTAAACTTCTGGCAAAACGCGGAAGAAGACAACACCTTCAAGGTAGCCACAGTCCAGCACAATGCCGATTCTTGGAAGGGTGGCTACGCCACTTACAAAAAGAACTTCCTGAACCTCAAGAGAATGAGTCAGGAAGCAGCCCTTGAGAATCCAGACCTTATAATTTGGTCAGAGACTGCTTTTGTTCCGTCCGTTGACTGGTACACCAACTATCCGTATGAAGGGGACGATGAAGGTTCCACGTTCGATTATCTAAGGCAGATTCAAGAGCTTGTGGACGAGTTTGTTGAGTTTGGAACTCAATTAGGAATTCCTCTTCTCACGGGTAACCCTTCTGGCGTTATCAAGGATGAATCCCAGCCTCCTTACGATGAAGAAGGCAACTGGAATAAGACAGATTACAACACTGTTATTCTCTTTGACGATGGTGAGATAAAGCAGACCTACAGAAAGCAGCATCTGGTGCCCTTTACGGAGCATTTCCCGTACGAAAAACAGCTTCCATGGCTGTATAACCTTCTTAAGGCCAATGATTACCACTGGTGGGAGAAGGGAACAGAATCCGTTGTCTTTGAGACTTCAAACGGCATCAAATTCTCAACTCCAATTTGTTTTGAGGATGTCTATGGCGATATCTGTGCTAACTTTGTTTCCTCTGGTGCTGACCTGATTGTCAACATGACTAACGACTCCTGGTCCGGTGCTGTTTCTGCAGAAAGACAGCATATGGCAATGGCTGTCTTTAGATCTGTTGAAAACAGACGTACCACCATCAGAGGTACCAACAGTGGAATTACCTGTCTCATCACTCCAGATGGAACCATCCAGGGAGAGATGGAGCCGTTTAAGATGGGTTGGAAGATTTGGGAGGTTCCTGTTTACAGCTCAGAGTCTTACGGTACAACGCTCTATACACAGACGGTGGACCTCTCTGCTCAGCTTTGTACCTACATTTCTTACGCAATTCTTGCCTTTGGGGCTATTGTTATGACAGTTGAGATTGTGGCAAAGAAGCGCAATAAGGTTAAGTAAAATGAAATTTTCAAATGTCTCGCTTTTTGTTATAGGTACTGAACTTACCTGTGGAATTATCCAAGATAAACACATTCCTCTTTTATCCAGTGAACTGACTCACTTGGGTTATAGCGTGAAGAGGGCTGTCATTGTTCCAGATGATGGAACAATAGAGGCGGGACTTGAGGAAGCTGTCAAAGACAGCGATGTAATTTTAGTTACCGGAGGACTTGGACCAACTAGTGATGACCTGACTCGTCAAATTATTGCTAATGTTGCCCAGGTGCCTCTTGAGAAAAATCCTGTGGCCTGGGAAGAAGTTTATGGCCGTCTTGGCGAGCGAATTTGGGGAGCCAATGAAAGGCAAGCCTATATCCCAAAAGGTTTTGACGAGATTCCAAATCCAAAGGGAACGGCTCCGGGTTTTAAGGGCTTTTTCCGTCCTGTGAAGGCTTTAGCTGACCCTAAAGCTTCTAGCAGGGAAATTCTGCTAGTTGCCATGCCCGGCCCTCCGGTTGAGATGCAGTACATGTTTTTTAATCAGGTTAAGCCTTTCTTAGCACAACTTGCAGGTCACGAAAACCTCCAGCGGGATGAATTTTCTGTCTACCTTGTACCTGAAGCTAAACTTGAAGACGTTTGTGAAAAGTGCGCCGTTGAAGGGGTTCAGTGGGGCACCCGCTTTCAACAATTCAAGATTAGTCTTTACGTCAGTGGTTCAAGTGAGGAAAAACGTCATCAGTTTGAGGAGCGTCTTTCAAAGGCTCTTGGGCGTGGTCTTATGGTTCCTGGAGAGCTTGAAGCTGTAGACAGTCTAACTTCTTATCTAGACACGAATAATTTAACTATTAGCACAGCGGAAAGCTGCACTAGTGGTTTAATAGCAAAAATGCTAACAGACCGCGCTGGTAGTTCCAAATGGTTCTGGGGTAGCGCCTGCACCTACGCCTGTGAGGCTAAAACTGCAATGCTGGGGGTTTCCTCCCAGCTTTTGGCTGATCCTGCCCTTGGCCCAGTTACTGAACAGTGTGCTTCTCAAATGGCTGACGGCATGAGAAAGCTTTCTAATACCTCTTTAGCTGTTTCTATTACTGGTATAGCTGGCCCTGGAGGGGCAGAAGAGGGCAAACCGGTGGGCACTGCCTACGTTGGTTTTTCTTCCAATTTCAGGGCAACAGAAGTTGCTAGAGTTAATTTGAGTCCTAATTCCAGAGACGCCGCAAGACGACGTTTTTGCGTTGCTGCTATGATTTTAGCCCTTGAATATGTCAAAGGTGGTTCAGTTGTTGACATGGCTAAATCATGGGTGTATATTTAATTTGTAAATCAACGACAAATTCCCACATATTTTGTTTATTAAATCTAATTCTTGTTTGGTTTTGTGTGCCAAACTAATTCATTGGAGAATCTAGTTAATGGATGAAGAGAAAAAAGAAGTAAGAGAGCCAGAAAAGGCTGTTCGTGCAGTTCGTAAAGTGGTTCTTAAAAGAAAACCTATCATTAAAGCTGAGCCAAAAGTTGTAGTAAAAGAAGAAGCAAAAGAAGAAATCAAAAAAATTGTTAAAGAGTTCGCGGTTGCAAAAGAGCCAGAAGCTTCTAAGGCTGAAAATAAAGAAATTGTCAAAGAAAAAGTCCAGGAAGATGCCCCAAAGAAAAAAAGAGGGAGAAAACCAAAGAATCAAAAGGCAGAAAAAGCTGTTGAACAGCAACCAACTTTGGATTTAGTTACAGAGCCTGTAACTCCAGTGGAAACTACTATTGAACAGGTTGCACAGCCAGCTGAACAGCCAGTTGAACAGTCAGTTGCTGAGGCTACAGTTATAGCTGAACCTGTTGCCAAAGATGTTGCCAAAGAATCTGTTGTCATGGAACCTGCTATAGCTGAGGCAACTGCAGAAGCCGTAGCAGACCAGACTTCAGAACAGGCTTCAGAGCCAGCATCTACTCAAGCTTCAGCTCCAGCTGAAGGTGAGCATCCAGAGCAGCGCCAGAAGTTCCAGAAGAATAATCAGAATAATAATCAAAATAATCAAAATCAGAAAAACCAGAAGAATAATGGAAAAGATAAGCGCAATTTTGATCAAAATCAGAATCAGAATCAAAAGCAGCGCAACAATAACCAAAAGAAACCATTAACAATGGAAGAAATCAGCATTCCAGAAGCTGAATATCAAGAACACCTTCCAAAGCGAATGATTGTTGGAGATATTACTCAGAAGTCCATGAATGAGCTCAAAGAGATGCTTTCTCAAATGGCTGAGACTTCAATTGAGGATTACGCAGAATATAAAAAGCAAGAGCTAATTGTTGAGATTATTAGGACTTTCAGTCAGAAAGAAGGGGTCATTTATGCCTCTGGAACTCTAGAAATCCTTACAGAAGGCTACGGCTTTCTCAGATCACCTGCAAACAGCTACCTCCCAGGTCCTGAGGACGTATATGTTTCTCCAAGCATCATTAAATTCTTGAACCTAAAGACTGGAGATACAATTGAAGGCCTTATCAGAAATCCAAAGGAAAATGAAAGATTCTTTGCCTTAAGTAGAATTGCCACGGTTAACGATGAACCGCCAATTGTGGCAAAAACAAGAGTTAGCTTTGACAGTCTTGTTCCACTTTACCCAGACCAGAGAATTAATCTTGAAACGGAGCGCACAGACAATGATGTTTCAATGAGAATCATCAACCTTTTCTGTCCTATTGGAAAAGGTCAGAGAGCTCTTATCACAGCTCCACCTAGAACCGGTAAAACTATCCTGCTTCAGCAAATTGCAAATGCAATTACTACCAACCATCCAGAGATTAAACTCATGGTGCTTTTGGTTGATGAAAGACCTGAAGAGGTTACTGATATGAGAAGAAACGTCAAAGGTGAAGTCATTGCTTCTACCTTTGATGAACAGGCAACCCGCCACGTTACCGTTGCTGAGATGGTAATTGAAAAGGCAAAACGTCTTGTTGAGCATAAAAAAGATGTTGTTATTCTTCTTGATTCCATTACAAGACTTGCAAGAGCTTACAACCAAACCGTTCCTGCCAGTGGAAAGATTCTTTCTGGTGGTGTTGATTCTAATGCCCTTCACAAGCCAAAGAGATTCTTTGGTGCTGCAAGAAACATTGAAAACGGTGGTTCTTTGACCATCATTGCTTCTGCTCTCATTGAGACCGGCTCTAGAATGGATGAAGTTATCTTTGAAGAGTTCAAAGGCACTGGTAACAGTGAAATTGTTCTAGACAGAAGAATGGCAGACAGAAGACTCTATCCTGCTATCAATATCAAGAAGAGTGGAACTAGACGTGAAGACCTTCTTCTGGATAAGGATGAGGCTGCTCGTATTTGGATACTGAGAAACGCAATAAATGGACTTGAAGATCTTGAAATGACAGAGTTCCTGATTGACAAAATGCGTAAAACAAAGAACAATGAGGCGTTCTTACGTTCCATGAATACAGGAACCGTTCCTGCATTCTAAAACGGAGACGGCTTGTATAACCCAACTTGTTCGCTGCACATACACCAGCGGACGCAAACGGAGGACGTACTATGAAGAATGGAATCCATCCAAAATATGAGCTCACAGAGATTAAGTGCTCATGTGGCAATGTTATTAAGACAAAGACAACAGCAAAGAACCTTACGGTTGAAATTTGCTCTGCTTGTCACCCGTTCTTTACAGGCACCCAGAAGCTTGTTGACTCAACCGGACGTGTTGAGCGTTTCAATAAGCGCTACGGTGTTAAGGAATCCAAGTGAGGAGCTAAAGCTCCACACAAAAAAAGAGAGGAGGCTTCGTGCCTCCTTTTTTTGTTCTTGAGCTTTGGGCGTATTACTGCGTCAGTTCACTCGGGCCGTATAAAATATACTGTCCCTCGCTTCTTCCTTGTACTGCATCCCAAATCTCTGCGAACACTGTTCTTGAGCTTTGGGCGCATTACTGCGTCACTGGTGTACAGGGCACAATGGAAATGCAGAAAAAATCCCGTGAAATTTTTCTGTTTACAATGGAAGCTCAATGAACTAAAATTGACACAAGGAAGGGAATGTGTCGATTTTAGAAAAACACAAAGTCGAATATGGTGAAGCTGCCCAGGTTCTTGTTACAGTTCCCGGCGTTGTCACCTTAGTTGGGGAATTCTCAGATTATGGTCAAGGTTATGCACTCTGTGGTACATGTCCAAAGGACCTTTCTATTGCTGTGTCTAAGCGGCAGGATTCAAATGTCAGAATTTATAATACACAGTCAAACGACAAAAAGAAGTTTGCACTTAGCTCTATCAAGTACAGAAAAGAAGATAGATGGGGAAATTATATTAAAGGTATAATTATTGAGCTCCAAAAGATATCGGACTTTCCGGGGCTTGATATTACGCTTTCTGGGGCCTTGCTGCAAAGTGACGGGAAGATTTTGAGTGCGGCTATGGGCGTTGGGCTGTGTAAGGCGTTTAGCCGGCTTACTGGGGTGGAACTGAGCGACGAGCAGATTGCAAAGTGCTGCTATGTATCGACTATAAGTTTTTGCAAGGAGCTTACAAATTGTCATTTGGTGTTCTCTATACTTAAAGCTATAGAGGGCAAGTACATGCTATATGACATGCTGAATAAGACTTACAAGTATGTGGACGACCCGTTTAAGGATTCCAAGTACGCAATTTTGCTGGCTGACGGGCATATACCACCGGCTGCTATGAGAGAAGAACTGTACGCAAGGCATACGCAGGCTAAGGAGACAATGAAGGAGATAGCTCGTCTTGCGGATAGGGGTTGTCTGAGAGGTTTTCCTATTAGCGAGGTTAGTGACCGCATTATGCCACTTAGTGAAGAGGACCGGATGATTGGTTGCTATGTCTTTGAGGAGAGCCAGATTGCAAAGGATATGTACACTTTCTTTAAAAATAGGGATTTTGCGCAGATTGGTAAGGCTTTCAATAAGGTGGGAAAAGGGTTGAGAGATTGCATGGAGATTACTTGCCCTGAGCTGGACTGGGTGGCCAAGCGTGCAAGTGAGGTTCCGGGCTGCATTGGCAACAGTATTGTTTATAACGGTTGTGGTGGCTATATTGCTGTGGTTATGGATAAGCTTTCAATTCCTACTTACGCTGCAAAAGTGGAAGATTACGAGAAAATCTTTGGCTTTAAACTCTCCTTGGACAATTATACCCCTATGGGTTCTATTCAGATTGTAGAAAATCCTAGTTAGAAAATCCTAGTTAGACTACTCTTCCTATCTTGACGATTATCCCTGCAAAGGCTATTTTTGCAGTGGAGATTAAAAGAGAAAACATTATGGGAAGAATAGTTTATCTAGACAACAATGCAACAACTCAGCTTGCTCCAGAAGTTCAGAAAGCAGTGGCAGAAGTTGAGGCTTCTGTTTACGGAAATGCTTCAAGTATGCACACCTTTGGCCGCAGAGCCAGTGCCCTTGTTGAAGATGCAAGACATAACGTGGCAAATCTCATAGATTGCGACCCCAAAGAGATAACCTTCACCAGTGGAGCTTCAGAGGCCAACAACACTGTTTTTGAGATTGCAAGGTCAATTATAGAGAAGAAAGGAAGTGGTAGAATTGTCACTACTACAATTGAGCATCCTTCTATCATAGAAACAATTAAGTTCCTTCGTAAGCAGGGCATTACCGTGGACCAGGCGCCGGTAGACAAAGAGGGTCGCGTAATTATCTCAGAGCTTGAAAAACTCCTGGGCCCAGACGTCGTTTTGGTCTCCGTGATGACTGGCAACAACGAAACCGGCTCCATCCAAGAGATAGCCGCAATCTCCACCCTAGCGCACAAATACGGCGCTCTCTTCCATACCGATGCCACTCAGGCTATTGGTAAGATTGAAGTTTCCTGCCGTAAATGGAATTTGGACTTCCTTTCCTGTAGTGGTCATAAGTTCTATGGCCCAAAGGGTGTTGGTGTGCTTTATGCAAAAGCAGGTGCACCTTTTGAGCCTTTTGTTCACGGTGGTGAGCAGGAGCACGGCCGTAGAGCTGGAACCTACAACACTCCAGCCATTTATGGTCTTGGAATTGCTGCAAAGCTTGCAAAAGAGGGAATTGTTGAGGAACATGACCAGCTTTGGGCTATGCGGGAAAAACTCAGAAAGGGTATTCTTGCTTCCGTTCCAAACGTTGTTGTAAATGGCTGTCAGGAGCACTGCCTTCCAGGAACCTTGGATGTTTCCTTTGAGAACGTTGAAGGCGAATCAATCCTTTTGATGTTGGATATGAGTGGAATTGCTGTTTCAACGGGATCGGCCTGTGCTACAGGTTCGTTGGAGCCTAGCTATGTGCTTTTGGCTGGCGGGCTGGATGTTGAGCTTGCACACGGTTCAATTAGATTCTCGTTTGGAAGATATAATACAATGGAAGACGTGGATTACGTGTTGGAGGTTTTGCCGCCAATTATCAAGCGTCTGAGAGAGATTTCTACAAGATAGTTATTCGGAGAGGTGAATATGGATAGTTTCATGGCCCAGTGGGTTTATACAGATACCGTTAAAGATCATTTTATGAATCCTAGAAACATTTGGAGAAAGGAAGAGAATTGGGAGCCAGAAGGCATGGGTGAAGTTGGTTCTCTTGCTTGTGGAGACCAGATGCGGGTTGGAATCAAGGTTGCAGATGGCAAGATTGCAGACATCCGCTGGCTTACTTACGGCTGTGCTAGTGCTATTGCCAGCACCTCTATGATGAGTGAAATGGTCAAGGGTATGACCCTTGAACAGGCCTACAAGATTACTCCTTCCATGATTACAGATGCCCTTGGTGGACTTCCTGAGCATAAATTCCACTGCTCGGTTCTTGGGGACAAGGCTCTTAGAGCTGCTATTGATGACTATCTTGAGAAAAAGGGCTTGGATAATCCTTTCAAGAAGAGCGTTGCCAAGGTACTCTGTGAGTGCAAGGGCGTTACAGACCAGATGATTGAAGAGCTGGTTAAGACTGACCAAGCTAAGACGCTTGAGGATCTTCAGCGCCTCACTGGCTACGGCACCGGCTGTGGCAAGTGCAAGACTAAAGTTGCCCTTCAGTTTGAGGAATACCGCCACATCTACGGCAAGAGTTGAGTTTTCAGTTGTGAATACTCCAGAACAAGAGTAAAATCTCCTCATGTGCAAAAATATTGAGAGAATTGAGCGTAAGAACACCAATAGCGTAAAGTATTCACCAAAGGCTTTAGAGCACCTTTGTGGCAATCCAAATGCCGAGCCCTTTTGGGTTGCAGATATGGACTTGGCTTCGCCTCCACAAGCCAAAGAAGAGCTTATTAAGCTTGCCCAGCTTGGTACCTATGGATATCCTGCTTTTGGGGATTTAGATGAAATTTTCATACAATGGGCCCAAAAGAGGCACTCATTGGTACTTTCTCCCTCCAATGTAGCTATCTCACCTGGCATACTTGCAAGCCTTGCAGCAATGACAGAACTTCTGCCAAATTATGAGATAATCATTCCAATGCCTGCCTATAAACCCTTTGTGGATATTGCCAAGGCCCACAACAGAAAGCTTCATAATTGGACGCTCTCTTATGATAAAGCGGCAGGACGTTTTGATCTGGACTTTGCTGCATTAGAAGAAATTGCAAAAAGACCTGGAAAGAAGCTTCTCTATTTCTGTTCTCCGCACAATCCCTCTGGTAGGGTCTGGCCAAAAGAAGATTTAATAAAAACCGCCCAAATTTGCAAAGAACACAACATAATAGTCTTTAGCGATGAAATTCACTGCGATCTTACTTTTCCAAGTCAAAAACATATCCCTTTCGTGGAAATAGGAAATCAGGTAGGCTTAGAATCCGTAACCTTCATGGCCCCTTCAAAGACTTTTAATATTGCGGGAGAGCATTTTTCTGCAACCATCTTCTCTAATGCAGAGCGCAGAAATCAATTTAAAAGCTATCTTGAAAAAATGCGCCTAGATGGAATTTCTCTTTTCTCTGGCACGGCAGCAAGAGCTTGTTACAAGTATGGCTACGACTGGCTTATGGAAGTGACTGCCTATCTTGAAGAGAATGCTAAGATTATAAACAACTATATTGAAAAAGAAATCCCACAGCTAAAGTTTGTCCTGCCACAGGCCTCCTTTATTACTTTTATAGATTGCTCTGAACTTCGTAAACTTCTAGCAAAAGCAAGGCCAGAAATGGATCTTGTACATTTCTTTGGAATGGAAGCTAGCGTTGCTGTAAATGCTGGCCCTTGGTTTGGTGAAGGCTATGAAGACTTTGTTCGTTTTAATTTTGGAACTGACAGAGAACACCTTCTCAAGGCTCTAGAACGTATCAAAGCTGCAATTCAAAGCCTGTAAGTTAAAGGATAAGTTTTGCGTTTTTGGGAAATGATGGTATAGTTTTATTTATGAGCGAAATTGTAATTACTGTTGAAAACAAAGAGTATAAGGTTCCGGCTTTCACTTCTGTTGAAGAAGTTTTTGTAAAAGCTGGTTTGCTTGAAGAGGGCTATAGTAAAAAGCCAATAAACTATCTTGATAACCCCATCATTGGTGCATTTGTTAATGGAGAGCTTAGGCCAATTGGCAGTCATATTCAAATGTCCTGTGAAGTGAAGCCAATTAGGGCCTTTGATAGCTTTGGAAGACGTATTTACAGACACAGTATTTGCTTCTTGCTAAGTTATGCCACAAAGCTGGTTTTTCCCAAGAGACATTTGGTAATTGGCCATGCTTTAGGCGATGGTTTTTATTTTAGCTTTGATGATGGTTACAATACTACTTCAGCCCAGATAAAGGCCTTGGCTAACAAAATGAACCAGCTGGTTCAGGCTAATTTGCAGATTAAAAATACGTATCTTTCCAACCAGGAGGCGCTGGATTACTTCAAGCAGGAAGGTTATGAAGCCACGTCTCTTTTGCTGGAATCTCAGAATGATTCCTTTGTCAGTGTCTATCTTATTACTAATGGCAAACACGAGTATTGTAATATCGCCTACGAGCCAATTGCGCCAAATACATCGGTGTTGAGCGTGTGGGAGCTGAGCAAATATGGCAATTGCGGGCTACTGCTGCGGTATCCGGTGGCGCAGAATGTTAAGGCGGTGGTGGAGCCAAGGGATAACTCTGCCATGTATAAGGTTTACGTGGAGAATAAGAAGTGGGGCAAGTTCCTTGGAATTAGCTGTCTGGGAGAGCTGAATAGGTGCGGGTCTGAGAATGGACTGGCGGAGTATGTGAGGCTGTCGGAGACGCTTCAGAGGCGTAAGATTGCTGAGATTGCGGACACAATTGTGGCGGGCAAGAAGAAGGCTGTGTTTGTGGCAGGGCCGTCGTCGTCTGGAAAGACTACGTTTGCAAAGCGTATTTGTGAGCAGTTGAGGCTGCTGGACCACGAGCCTATTAGGATATCGTTGGACGATTATTACAAGAAGCGTTGCGAGGCCCCGTTGGACCCGGAGGGCAAGCCGGATTTGGAGGCGCTTGAGGCGCTGAATATTGACCTGTTTGACCAGAACATGAAGGATTTGTTTGCTGGAAAAGAGGTGGATTTGCCTAAGTTTAGTTTCCCAAGGCAGGAGACTTATTACGAAAATAAACCTATCCGGCTTACGGAGAAAACTGTCTTTGTTATTGAGGGACTTCATGGCCTAAATCCTAAGATTACGTCAAAAATTGAGGCAAAGTATGCGTTTAAGATATACATTTCTGCTTTGACGCAGCTGAACTTGGATGATTGTAACCGAGTGTCTACCACAGATGACCGCATTCTTAGAAGAGTGCTCAGAGATTATAGGACCCGCAATTCTAGCGCAGAGGAGACGCTTTTGATGTGGCCAAGCGTGGCACGGGGTGAGCGCATTCATATTTTCCCCAACCAGAACAACGCAGATGTAATGTTTAACAGCGCCTTAGACTATGAAATTGGCGTGCTTTCGCCGTTTGTTCAGCCACTTTTGAAGGAGGTTCCTCCAAGCTCGGGCGAGGCTTATACTCAAGCTAGAAGGTTGCTTTCTTTCTTGCGTAATGTCTACCCAATTCCTTCACACTTAGTTCCAAGCGATTCTCTGTTGCGTGAATTTATTGGCGGAAGTGACTACGAGTGATATACTCTGCTTCAATTAGGAGTTTTCATGGATAAGGCTACACTGGACCGGAAGTTGGAAATTTTAGACTCTTTGACCCCGCCAAAGGAAGATTTCTTTGCAAAGCGAGCTATGAAGGCGCTTGTTGTAGACTTATCCAACGAGCGCTCCTACGACTGGGAAATCCCCCAGCGCCTTGTGGACTCCTACGTTTCCGGCCCCGCTTTGGCAGCCCGATTATGGGCAGAGTTTGTTGGCCCTGAAGTAGACGCTCCTTCTTCCTATGAAGCTCATAACCCTGTAGTTTTCACTGCAAGTGTTTTATCCAATATGCACATTCCTGGTGGTGAGGTAGTTGGTACTGCCTTCAGATCTCCGGTAACAAAGACTCTGAATGTCAGTTCAATTACCAATACTATTGGAATGAGATTGAACTCTTTGGGCTATGTTGCGTTGGTTCTCCTTGGAAGACTCAGACGTCCCACTTTAATAGAAATTCGCAAAACGGGGGTTACTTTTAGCACTTCAGAATCTTTTATTGGCTACACGGTGACCCAAATTGAAGAAATGCTAGGGGCAAAACCTCTAACAACTGTGTTGTCTATTGGCCCTGCCGGAGAGCAGAAGGTTCCTTTCTCAACTGTGGTTTGCGAGGGCTCTGCAATTTGTAGAGGTGGTCTTGGGGTGGTATTTGGTTTTAAGAATATCAAGGCCATCAGGATTACAGGTCTTCAGGTTGAGACTAAAGGCTCAGAGGATGCTGAGAGAGATGCAGTTGCTCAAAAGATTGAAAATGCCTGCTCTGACAGTTTTCACTGTGTGCAAATGAAGGGGAACGGTTCTGCTTGTTTAATTTCCAGTGCTAGTCGCTACGGCTGGGCTCCGGTTAGTAATTTCAGAAGAAGAACAGACCCAAGATTGTTCCATCTAAGTGGAGATGAGATTACTAGACGTTACGGAAAAGCTCACGGGGGCTGCATTAATTGCCCAATTCAGTGTAAGCATTTGAGCTCAGACGGCTTTGTAATTCCAGATTATCAGGTGCTTTTGATGCTTGGTTCCAACGTGGAATGCTTTGACGTTAATTCAATAATGGTTCGTCAGGCTTTATGTCTTGATATGGGTCTAGATCCAATCTCAACGGGAAATGTTCTTGGCTGGGCCTTACAGGCAAGAGAGTGCGGGCTGTTTAATGTTTTGGATAAGGATTTTGATTTTACCAAAAACGATTGCGTGCTTCCTTTGATTGAGATGATTGCCAAGAGAGTTGGAGCTGGAGAGCCTCTGAGTTTTGGCGTTAAAGCTCTAGGTGAAGCCTATGAAGACAAGTCTTTTGCCTATGAAATAAGAGGTCTTGAGTGTGGTCCGTATGATTACAGAGGAGCTTTTGCTCAGTGCCTGTCTGATGTCATGGGCTTTGGTATCAAAAATCAGTTTGAGATTATCTCAAGGCTGGCCATTAAAAAGCCTGCGGATTGGGCCGTGTTTAATGAGTCCCTTACCATGGGACTTGCCAGCTTTGGTCTTTTGCCGGCTTTGGTGGTTCCGGTAATGGTGGACGGTAAAAAGTTCCTTAAGTTTATGGTAGAAACTATTCCTAGTTCGGCCATAAAGATGCTTAAACCAAAACTTTTCTCTGAAATTCTCAGTGCATCTTTGAAGGTTTCTGTTCTAGATGAGGATATTCTAAGTTTGGGAGATTTGTGCTGGTTCCTGCTTTATGTAATCAACAAGGATCTTGGTTTTGACATGCTTCAAGACTGTTATGAGCTTCTGCCAGCTCATTTTTCCATTGACCCAGAAAGTAATGCCAAGGATAGCACCGTTGTTCCAATTTTTGATTTACTTCAGAGGTACTGTCTTTTGAGAAAGAAGAGCATGGCTTGTAAACTTTCTAAGCTGAACAGTGAAAAGACCTGATTTTGGAAGCTTTATTACTCCATAAGAGGCAATGCAGTTGCCTCTGGGCTGTGCAGGTGAGCCCGGATTAAAAAAGATTGTGTTGTTTTCTTCTCTTATTTGTCCTACATGGCTATGGCCGTTTATGATTAGATTAAAGGCATTTTCGTCTATATCTTCAGGATATAAATGTCCGTGGTACATACAAATATCTAATTTTCCAGTTTCATTTGAATAATGTAAGGTTCTGCAATAAGGCGGAATTGGAAGACCTGCGTCACTAAAGGCCCAAGGATTGTCACAGTTGCCTATAACGGGGAGAAATACAAAGTTTCTATACCTGAGAATTTCTCCTATGAAGTAGTTTTCTACGTTTAAATCCCCGGCATAGAGAAAGGCACTACAGTTGGGATGTTTTGCTATTTGCATTAGGCTTTCAAAGGTTTGTTCGTTGTTGTGAATATCGCTTGCTACAAGCAGGTATTTTTGGTCTTGAAAGTCTAGTTTTGGTATAGCCACAAGTCATCTCCATTTTTTTGCGAATTTACACAATTTGTGAGAAAATTGTAACACTAATCTTTTGTTAAGAAAAGCGATTAAAATTTGGTTAAAATTTCACATAAACCTATATTACAACCATAAATACGTCTTGTAACGTTTTTTTTCACATGTTAGGATAGTATCAGAGTTATATAATTTTTTAGTAACTCGATTATTTTCCTAAATTCAAGGTATGGAGGTAATATGGCAGACAATATTTTTATTTGTTCTGATGGACATAAATTAGCATATAACCTCTGGTTGCCTTCTCCAAATATAGAAATTAAAGCTTTCCTGCAGATTTTGCATGGAATGGCAGAATACAGCGATCGCTATGAAAAATTCGCACGCTATTTGAATAAAAAAGGTATAGCAGTTTTTGCTAATGATCATAGAGGACATGGAGCTACGGCATCAGAAGACGAAATTGGATGGTTCGCAGAGACCAATGGCTGGGATAGAATTGCAGATGATGCATTTGAGCTAGCTGATTTTATTACATCTCAATATGGAGCCAACACGACCTTTTTGATGGGACACAGCATGGGTAGTTTCCTTGCTAGAACCGTCATGGTAAAGCATCCTGATTTTTACACGGGTGTCATTATTATGGGCACTGGATGTGGAAAAGGCCTTGTTGGAAAGATGGGTAAGTTGATTGCCAAGCACGAGATAAAGAAAAATGGTTCCAAGGGACCTGGCAAGGTTTTGAACAATCTTTCCTTTGGTGCTTACAACAAACCTTTCAACCCAGCTATTACAGATTTTGACTGGCTTTCAAGGGACCAGAAAGAAGTTGAGAAGTACATTAAGGATGATAAATGTGGCTTCCTCTGTACCAATGGCTTCTTCTATGATCTCCTTTGCGGTATTGAATTTGCTAACAGTCGTGAAAATGCTGAGGCTTTACCAAAAGACCTTCCTCTTCTGGTTATCAGTGGGGACATGGACCCTGTTGGAGACTTTGGAAAGGGCGTTAAGAAGGTTTATAACCTTTATGCAAATGCTGGCATTGTAGATGTCACCTTAAAGCTCCTTCCAGATGCAAGACACGAGCTTCTCAATGAAATCAATAAGAAAGAAGTTTACGAAATTCTTTCAGATTGGATTGAAAAGCATCTGTAAGAACTAAAATCTCATGAAAAGAAAAAACTCTAACAAAAGCCTTCTGGAGATCTTCAAATGTTGTTTAAGCAGGTATTCTGAAGACAACGTTGTGATGATCTCCAATGGAATGGTTTATGCCTCTTTGATTGCTTTGGTTCCTTGTTTGGCGTTTATTTACTCTTTTATAAGTAACTTAGGCTTTACAGAACCTGTTGTACGTGTTGTGCATCAATTCTTGCTGGAAACCTTTGGCTCAGATAATGGAGAAATCCTTATAGAGTATTTAGATAGGTTTTTAAACAATGCAATGGGCTTGGGTATTATTAGTATGCTCTCGTTCTTTGTAACCTTCTTGCTCCTTATTGATAATCTTCAGGTAACGGTAAACAGATTCTTTCATTGTAATAACAAGGGAAATATTGCTATAAGAGTTGGCAAATATGCGCTTGCAATGATTGTGGGAATGGCCTCAATTGCTTTGCTTGTAACAATTTACACTAGATTCATTGCTGCCTACATTGCTTTTGATGGAGGGCTTGTTATAGGCGGTTTTGAAAAAGTTATTAGGGCTATAATTCCAGTGGCCATGGTCTTTTTAGTTCTCTTTGTAATAACTTATGTAATGCCAGATTGCAAGGTCTCAATTAATGCGGCCTTCTGGGGGTCTGTTTTTGGTTCTGTGTTAATTTTTCTCCTTGAGTTTGTCTTCAAGCTTGTAGTTAAGTTTTCTGTTAGTAAATTTGTCATTTATGGCTCCCTTGCATCCGTTTTATTCTTCTTCATGTTCCTGTCCTGGACTTGGAGAATTGTTTTTACCTCAGTAGTGTTAACTAAAGTTCTTGATGAGCGTTATGAAACGGTTTTAGCTTTAAGGGCAGAGTTGTGAGGAATTATGAGAGGAATTGTTAAACTTACACCAGTAATTAAGGATTATGCTTGGGGAAATGACTATTTTATATCCAATTTATTAGGCCAACAGCCTAATGGCCCTCAGGCCGAGCTTTGGATTGGTGCTCACAAAAGTGGAAGTTCTGCCATGGGCTGCGCAAGTGGTGAATGTGATGGTAATTGCTGTTACAATAGGCTGTTATCTGAATATATTCAGGAGCATCCCTGCTTTGTTGGTGACCCATCTGAAGGCTCTAGTGAAGTAGAATTTCCCTTTCTGTTAAAGGTTCTGGCAATAGGTGAGGCTTTAAGCCTGCAGTGCCATCCTAATGCTTTTCAAGCTAAGACTGGCTTTGAAGCCGGTAACAAGGCTTATCAAGATGCAAACCCTAAAGCAGAGATGCTTTATGCTTTAACGCCAGTACTTTTAATGTGTGGGTTTAGGGAATTTGAAGCTATACAAGCCGGTTTTAAAAGGGTTGTGCCTAATGTTTGGGCTAGATACTTTTCCAAAGTAGGAAGTATAGCTGATTTCTTTCATACTCTTTATCATCTTAGCCAAGAGGACTTGGCTTTTGCTCTAAAAGAGCTGTCAGAGAATAGTTCACGTTTGGACTCTGACCAGCAGGAAGTTTTCAATATTATTTATCCAAAGTATTCAGATCCAGGCGTCTTTGCTCCGCTGTTTCTTAATGTGGCAAGACTAAAGGAAGGAGAAGCTGTTTTTTTGAAGCCACAGGTGCTTCATGCTTACGTTCTTGGAAATGGCGTTGAGCTTATGAATAACTCTGATAACGTCCTCAGAGCCGGTCTTACAAAGAAATACATGGATGTTGATGAACTTGAGCGTATTATGCTTAAAGAGCCTTACTATCCAAATCCTATGACCTGTATTCAAAGTCCTGAAGGCCAACGTTTTGAAACAGGTGCTGGCTTTGCCTTGACCGTTATCAAGAAAACTGTTTCTGAAGTTGAAACAAAGGGCCCTAAGCTGGTGCTTTGTACTGAAGGAAGTGTTGTCGTTGGTCCTGACTGTATTTTGGAAAAGGGCGAATGCTGTATTGCCGGAAGTCAAGCGCAAGGTTATAAAATTGATGCCACAAATGGCTGTGCATTCATGGCATCAAAATAACCTCAAGATAGCTTCTGTGTATTAGAAATTAAATCTCAATAGTTTTATTCTCGTAGGATTCTTTGAGCTTTTGCTCTTTCTGCACCTGAAGGTCAGCAATCTTTTGGCGTGAAAGCGGGTAGAATACAAATAAAATCAAAGCCATGAGACCAAACATGATTGCTGGAATCAAGGTTGCAAGGTCGTACATTGTCTTGAGGTTCTCAAGCGTCTGGACGGCACCCTTGTTGTATTTGTAGTTCATGCCCATCAGAGCACCGTTTACACAAATTGCACTAATTACCTGTCCTAGCTTTCTGAAGAAGTTGAAAACGGAGTAGGCGGTTCCGTCATCGCGTTTTCCCGTTGTGACTTCAATGTCGTCAATGGCATCTGTTGCCATGGACCAAAGTTGCATGACAACCGTTGTGAGGCCACAGCCACTGATAAAGCACATGACAAGGAAGATCCACATAAGAATTGAAGGATCCATGCCACGGAGGAAGAATAGAACAAGGTTAGCAACAGCAGCTGCTGCAACACCTACGGAGCAAACTTCTTTCTTTCCAATCTTTTTGGCCAGCTTTGGAAGAATGAACATCATGATAAGCATTGGAGAGTAGGTGCACGCCTGAGTTGCTAGGTTCATCCAGTTTGCATGGAAGTAATCGTCAAAAACGTAGGTATAGAAACTCTGGGTGAACATTTGACCTGCCAGAAGTAGCATTGCAGTAAGGCTAATTGCAATGAAAGCTTTATTGCCAAATAAAGTTTTGATGGCATTTACTGTGGCGCCCTTTGCCTTTGGTTGTGGTTTTGTTTTGACTCTTTCCTTGTTCAGAACAAAGCAGATAAACAGCATTATCATTGAACAAATTGACATGAGGATAACGCCAAGGAGCACTGGTTTATACTGAAGATCTGTAATGGCCTTGCCATTTTCTCCAATTACTACATTTCCAGCTTCATCAAGGCGTTTTGCATAGGCAAAGCTTGCAATTAGTAGTACCGGAATTGAACCAAGGGCAGCGCCAATGGATCTAAAGACTGAAAGTTTGTTGCGTTCGCCTTCATCTGTTGTAACAACTGAGGCAAGTGAACCGTAGGGGATCTGAAGAACTGTATAGGCCATACCAAAGCAAATGTAGGTTACAGTGGCATAGATGCAGGTTTTTGTGTAATTGCCGTCTTCTCCAAGACCGGGCCATTTGACGAACATTAAAATGGAAAAGAGTGCCAACGGTGCGGCAATGTAGAGGAACCACTGTTTGTATCTGCCATACTTACTTGGTTTGACAGTGTCGCAGATTCTTCCCATCATTGGATCATTGATTGCGTCCCAGACTCTGGCCACAATGAACATGACCATAATGAAGAGGGGGCTGAGGTGGAAAATATCGGTATAGAATTTTTGAAGTAGCGTGGTGACTAGGCTAAAAACTAGGCATCCGGCTGCGTCAACCATTGCGTAGCCAAGGTAATCTTTGCCCTTCAGGCCACTGGTGCGGGCTATGTAGCTTTGATTTTGCATTTTTTCTCCCTTTTTCTGTTTGGTTTAGTCAAAACCTTTTGACTTGATTTTAAGCCAGTGTTGGAGAGCTGTAAAGGGTGGTTTAGTGCAACTTAAAATGTGTATTTTGACCTAATGAAAACAAGTTTCTCTTGACAGATACAAACTTCAATGGGAGAATTCTCAGAAAAGCGCGCGTGCGCATATTTAAGGAGATAGAACATGAAGAAACTAGTAGTAGGTTTGTTGCTCGTTTGTTTGGCTGTTTCAGCAGTTTTTGCTCAGTCAATTTCAGAAACAACAGAGGGAATGCAGAAAATAGTCATTCTCAATAACGCATTTGAAGGCCTTGAAGCCACATCTCAGTGCTACAACGCAAAAGAATGGCACGCCTGCTACAACCTTGGCGAAATCATTGACCAGAACTTGTGGTTTACCCCTGCAGACGACGCAGACGTGGATACCGTATCTTATGCTGATCTCCATACCGATACCTGTAAACTTTCCGTTTTCCGTGGAAAGTATGTCAGCTTCATCAAGGATAATACCGGTTATGAATATGATCTTTTTGTAGGTCCAAACCAGAAAGAATCCTCCGATGTCTGGTACAAGGGCTGGTGTATAGTTGGAAACGAAGCATTTGTTTTCATGCCAAACGAAGGTTATGAAGATCTGCTTTACGTTGCAGAATGTGTTGGTCTTGTTCC
>CAVCYP010000029.1:0-21977 GCA_963606545.1 Sphaerochaetaceae bacterium | reverse complement strand
ATTAAATTTCCGCGAACAATCCGCATTGCGGTTAAGTTTCATTAGGAGGTTAGAGATGAAACGTACTTTAGTGCTTATGCTAGTAGCCCTTATTGCTATGACAGCAGTCTTCGCTCAGGGTCTTCAGGAAGAAGGATCAACTTTCCCTGATCCAGAGAGAACCATTACAATTATTGTTCCACAGGGCGCAGGTGGTGGAACAGATACCTTTGCCAGAGCTCTTGCAGCAAAGATGACAGAAGTTTCCGGCCAGAATTTCATTGTTGAAAACATCAAAGGAAATTCAACCGGAACAGGTACAAACGATGTCATCAATTCAGAGCCTGATGGCTATAAAATGCTCATGTACGGAACTTATACCATCGTTGGTACAGCAGTTGGTGCAACAGAAGGTTCAGCAGGACTCGATTTTATTGCAGGTCTTACCCTTGAGCCATTCGTAATTGGTGTTAAATCAGACGCTCAGTGGAATACTCTTGCAGAGTTGATTGACTATGCACAGGCAAATCCAGGTCAGGTTACAATTGGTAACGCTGGTGCAACAGGAACAACAGCGGTTGTAGCTTGCGGTCTTAACGTTGCATGCGGAAACTGCTTCAACGTCATCCCAGCTAACGGTGGCGCAGAGCTCCAGACTTGGGTCATGGGCGGACACTGCCAGGTTGGCATCTTCTCCCAGACAGAGATTGTTGACGGCATCAAACCTCTTGCTTTCCTTGGCGAAACCAGATCTCTTAACAAGAACCTTGCAGACGTTCCAACCATTGTTGAAGCAGGTTACGGCGACCTCACAATTCCTTATGGTTGTTTCCGCGGCCTCGCAGTTCCAAAAGGAACCCCAGATGCAGAAAAAGAGTGGCTTGCTAATGTCGTAAAGGAAGCTTTCTACACAGAAGAATTCCAGGCTTTCTTGGCAGAGAAAGGCTACCTTCAGACCTTCTCAACTCTTGCAGATACAGATGCTTACAATGCTCAGCTTGTTGTTGATCTTCAGCCAGCTCTTGAAGCAGCAGGACTTCTTAAGAAGTAAATCAAAATAATACCTTTCGGCCAAGGATAAGGGTTTCCCTTAAAATTGGCCGACTATTTTGTTGAGGGTTCCAGTCCTTTCCCCATGGTTTCAAAAGAACCACATATCCATAATTCCCAACGATTGGAGCCCTCTATAAAATAAAAGGAGTTAGCAAGCATGAAAAAAATTAAATTATTTCCTCTTGTCATGACAATTCTTTCAGGTTTGTATGTCATAGTCACAGCACTGTCTGAAGACTATAAATACGAAGTAGACACCGTTGGGGGAGACCCAGGTGGAAAAGTTCTGCCTCTCCTCATGGGTGGATTTTTGTTTCTGGGTTTCCTTTATTTAACAATTAAAGAAAGACCAGATGGAAAGAAAATGGACAAAGGAACGCTTGTTCTCTTTATCATTACCCTACTTCTTTCTATTGCCTATGTTGCATTACTTAAGACCATTGGGTTTGTTGTTTTAACTACAGTTTTGGTTTATTGTCTTCTTTATCTCTATACTACAATTGGAGAAAAGAGAAATGCTGTGCAGGGAACAGTTGGCGGAATTGCCACTGTTGCAGTAACCGTTGGCTTTTACACAGTTATGAGACTTATCTCAAAGAACATCATTTCCTTGGGAAGAAATGGCGCACTTCCTGCTTTCTTTGGGAAGTCTGCCGGTGGTGCCTGCGTGGCCCTTGTCTTTGTGGCAATAATCACCGTTGTATTGGCACTTACCTTAATCAAATTCCTTAAGAAAAAAGGTTTAGCAAGAGTTGCAGATTCAGCCATCATAACAATGGCCACTGTCCTCTTCCTTTATGTCGTATTCAAACAGTTCTTCCAGGTAAATCTTGCACCTGGTCTCATTAAATATTAAGGAGGAGCAGAATGGGCGATTTTCTTCAAGGCTTACAGATGGTTTCAAACCTCTCAACTATCCTTTGGTGTGCTTTTGGTTCCGTTCTTGGAATCATTCTTGGTGCTCTTCCTGGCTTAACCGCTACAATGGGAATTGCACTTGTAATCCCAATTTCCTACAGCATTTCTAATACTGCAACCGGTATTGGTCTTTTGCTTTCCGTTTACTGTGGAGCCGTTTGTGGCGCTTCAATTCCTGCAATTCTTTTGGGAATTCCAGGCAACCCAAACGCAATTGCAACAGTAACGGACGGTCAGCGCATGACCCAGAAAGGCCTAGCCGGACAGGCTCTTGGAGGAGCTGTCATTGCTTCAATGATTGGCGGACTTGGCTCAGAAGTCATCTTGATTTTCTTCAGTCCACTGATTGCAAAAGCAACCTTGGCCTTTGGACCTGCAGAAAAAACAACGCTGGCACTGGTAGGATTAGTCATCATTGCATCGGTTTCCGGAAAAGATATCCTAAAAGGCCTTCTCATGGGCGCGCTTGGCTTTGTCTTTGCCTTCCTTGGAACAGACCCAATTTCCGGAGCCTGCCGCATGCCGTTTGCATCCCTGTTACAAAAGACAGCTCTTGCCGATGGTTTTGACATGACCTCCACCCTCATTGGTCTTTACGGCGTCAGCCAAGTCTTTACCGAGCTTGCGAACCTTCACAAACCACAGAACACCAACGTTGCAACAAACATTGGCAAAGTCTTCCCGCCATTTAAGAAAGTGCTACAAATGTGGCAAATTATTGTCTCTTCCTTGGGAATTGGAACCGTCATTGGTGCAATTCCAGGCACAGGCGCATCAATTGCCGTATTTATGGCGCATGACGCTGCAACAAAAATTTGCGATGCCTCCAACGGCAAACTAGACAGACCTGGCACTGGTTGTCTTGAAGGTGTCTTTGCTCCAGAAGTTGCAAACAACGCGGTAACCGGCGGCGCATTAATCCCAGCCCTCTCGCTGGGTATCCCTGGTGACAGCGCAACAGCCGTTCTGATTGGCGCCCTGATGATTAACGGCGTCACCCCGGGCTTCCAGCTGTTTAACACCAACATGCCGCTTGTCTACTCCATCTTCATCACGCTGTTCATTGCAAACGTATTCATGGGCGTCTTCCAGCTTGCAGGTATCAAACTTTACCCTAAAGTTCTTCTCATAAGCCAACGCATTTTAATGCCGATAGTTCTTATCCTTTCCTTCATTGGCTCGTACGCCCTCGCTGGCGCTTCAATTGCAAAGGGAATCTTCAACGTTGGAACAGCACTGTTCATGGGTCTTGTAGGCTATGAAATGAAGAAAAACGGCTATCCTCTTGCACCAATTGTCCTTGGCTTCATCCTTGGCGGAATGTTTGAAGAGAACTTCAGAAAGGCAATGAAACTTGGTGCCGGAACAATGGAAAGATTCCTTACTTCTCCAATTTGCTGGATTTTCACCCTGCTTTCAGTAGCAGTTGTAGTTTCTTCTGTTATCAAAAACAAAAAAGAGGCAAAAACAAATAATGCTTAAGTTTGTTTTTCTTGGCGCAAATGGTTCAATTCAGGAAAGAGATAGCGGAAATACCTCGCTTCTCTTTTCTGATGGGACCTCTTCCTTCCTTGTAGATGCCTCTGTAAACATTTTTACAGCCGTTGAAGCTCAAATTGATGCAATTGTTCTGACGCACGAGCACATTGATCATATGTATGCTCTTCCAAGCCTTTTACATCAGCTTTGGCTCCAAAAACGCACAAAGCCTCTGCGCATAATCTGTCCAGATGGCATTAGACCAATGATTAACGGTCTAATAGATAATTTTTCAATTCGCGCAAAAAAAGGTATTTTCGATATTATTTTTGAAACAGCTGGAGAGAATCGGGTTGGAGAGATGGCGTTAAGCTTCTTCAAGACAGTTCACACGGCAAATTCGGTGGGCTTGGTGGTTGAAGAAGGCACGGCCAAAGTGGTTTACACCTGCGATACGGCGCCAATTGAGGCGGACAGCCTGCCAGCTTGCGCTTTTGGGCCGGACGTGCTGATTCACGAGACCAACTCCTTAAGTGGCGTGCGTAAACCTGACCACAGTGGCGGGCTTGAGGCGGCAAATCTTGCTGTTGAGCTTGGCGCTAAGCGTTTGATTTTGTGCCATCTGCCAAAGGGAGCTGCGGCAAAACAGGCAATCTTGACAGAAGCCCAAACAATTTATAAAAATGCAGAGCTTCCAAGTGTTTTAGAAGAGGAGATTGTTGATTAACATGGATGACCTTTTATTGGGAATGTTCAAACTTTACGATATTAGAACCAAAGAGCAGAACCTCACAGCTACAATCAGAGAGCGTCTTTATAATGCAATAGTTGTTTATTTCAAAGAAAGCGTAAAGGCTTCCTCCATAGTAATTTGCAGAGATGCTAGACTTTACGTTCCTCAGCTTGTGGAAGGCCTTACTGAGGTCTTTACCAAAGCCGGAATTGATGTTTTTGTAAACCCGCTTCCAATCTCCACCTGCCAGTTCTACTACACCTGCATGCAGCACAGAGAAAGCGCAGGGATTATGGTTACGGCGTCTCACAACCCTGGCGAATATGTAGGCATGAAGCTAATGGCTCAGAACCTTCTTCCTATAGCCTATGGCAATGGGCCTGAGGGTGGAATTGAAAAGATTAAGGCAAATTATATTGCCGGTAGTGTAGCTGGTTGTGCTGCCGCAGGTAAAGTCACTGTCGTAAACGAATTAGATTCTTACATTAATTATTCTATGGAGCTGGCAGGTGTAAAAGAAGGCTCGCTCAAAGGCCTCAAGGTCCTGCTTGACTTCTTAAATGGGTCAGCTGGATTCGAGGAAGCCCTCGCCTTCCAAAAAGCAGGCGCAGACGTCACCTTCAGAAACTTGGTCCCCAACGGCCTCTTCCCACACGGCGACCCCAACCCGATAATTGAAAGTTCCATTGCACCTTCCAGAAAAGCCATGCAAGAAGGTTTCTTTGATATTGGTTTCTGCTTTGATGGAGACGGCGACAGAATGGACCTCATGGACAGTGACGGACAACAAATTGTTCCAGGCCTCAACATGTCTGTAATTATCCCGAAAGTAATGGAAATTTATGACAACGCAAAACATGAGTTCTATGCCGATGTCAAAGCCTTGCCAATTGCCCTCTGTGAGATAGCAAAAGCTGGCGCAAACGTTCATATTATCAGAAATGGGCATTCCTTTATAAAGGCAAAACTCAGAGATAACTGCAGCTTTGGCTATTTTGCATCTGAAGAGGAATCGGCACACTATTACATGAATTTCCCTTATGATTTAAAGGATGCATCAAAGGGGTATGCCGCAGTAGAATCAACCCTTTTCTTTGCCCTTTTAACGGCCCGTTGTAGACTGGAAAATCCACAGGCCTATAAGAGAGTCAAAGCCCTTCAAAACTCCATTTATAGAGATAGAGAGTGGCCCTTGTACTGTGAAGCTGCACCTGAAATGATGCCCCAAATCTTAGATGACGTTGAAAAAAAGATGGTGTCACTTGGCGCACAGGTCATCAAAACCATGGATGATGGTAGTGACTTAGATGCAACCCTCATGCGTTTTAATCTTCCTATTAAGTTTGATTCAAAGACTTCCTTGGAAGGAAAAACGTGGAGTCAGGTTGCTCAAAGAATCTCAAGAAGTGAAGATGCAATGGTTCGTTGGGAAGTTGTTTCCAACAACAAAGACCAGTGTGATAAATTGAATTCTCTTATAAAAGAAATTGCTGATGTTTATGTCAGTAAAGGTTATGCGAGGTATTGATGTCCAGTAACGACAGGCAAGATCAGATTCTAAAACTTTTGAATTGCAACGATTATATGACCGTTGAAGAACTTTCAAGAAACCTTGGGGTTTCAAAAGTCACAATTAGATCTTATCTAACTGTCATGGAACAAAAGGGCCTTCTTTTCAGAACTCATGGAGGTGCCATGATTCCAGAAAGCAAAAGTGCCCTGAGAAGCATTTCCAAAACAATGCTGGAATTTGATAACGAAAAAGCCAGCATTGCAAAGGCTGCTGCTAATTTGGTAGAAGATGATGACATTGTACTTACTGACAGCGGTTCTACCTGTCTTCACTTGGCAAGCTACCTCAAAGGTAAAAAGATTACAGTTGTGTCCAACTCTCTTCTTTTGGTAGATGCCCTTAAAGAGGAAGAAACAATTGAGGTTGTTTGCCTTGGCGGCACTCTAAAACGCAGCGTCATGGGCATGACAGGACCTATGGCTATCTCAGATGTATCAAGAATTCATGCCGATATTCTTTTTCTAGGCGCAACTGGTTATACCAATTCTGGACTTTTCTCTTCCAACCTTGCTGAAGCAGAACTCAAGCAAAACATGATTAAAACCTCTGATAAGGTTTGCTTTCTTGCCGACAGCAGCAAATACGGAACAAAAGCCCTAGCTCATATCTCTTCTTGGGACAACATTGATATCTTCATCACAGATAAAATTACACCAGAACTAAAAGAATCTCTTGAACAAAACGGCGTTGAAGTTATTGTATGCTAAAGCTTTATTACAGAGGCCAGCAAACCTTGCAGACTTCATCTAGAGCCTTTGCATCTGCAGGGGCCCAATCCAATTGATATAACTCCTCTGGAGTAATCCATTTTGCGCTCAAATGTTCGTTCAGTTTAGGTTCCTGATTCTCATCAAGGGTGCAAAGAAAAATCTGCATTGTCATATGAAAATGAGGATACTGATAATTAACCGTTGTAATTGAATCTTTGACCTCAACCTTTATTGAAAGTTCTTCAGACAACTCTCTGGCTATGGCTTGTTTAGCCGTCTCCCCTTTCTCTATCTTGCCACCGGGAAACTCCCACTGAAAAGGAATCTCGGGTTTCTTTGAGGCACATTGAGTTGCAAAGAGCTTTCCATTTCTCATAATTGCAGCACCTACAACTTCTAAATGTTTCAGCATCACCTTTTCAACTATTGGCATTAACTGCCTTTTGTGATGAGTAAAAATCAAAGAAGCCACCAAAAAAGCTATTGCCATGAAACCTATTCCACAGAGAGCTCTATAAACTTCATTTAAGGTAATTTGAGTACCTACAAGATAGCCAATTGGGAAAAGAGCCAACGGAAGAGCAAAAACTAAAGCCGTACTCATTATGGTTTTTCCTGGTGGGAGAAAAAGCTCCACCATATCCCCTTCTTGGACTTCCAGCTTTTTAGGATTCAAAGCAAGATACTCATTGTGATTTTTATTATTACAGAACATCTCAGCATGACAACCTGCACAGGCAGAATTGTCACATCCCACCAAGACGGTTCCATCCTTGTTTATTTTCTTTACAGCTACAACTGAAGTCATTTTTTCCTCTTATTCCATCTCTGGGACTTCTACATCAAGCCTAATTGTTTCAACTTGTACTGCTTTTCCCGTGGTATCGTCAAATTCGCACAACAGTCCCTGCAACTGAGGTTTATCCCAACATTCTTTAGAACGCACCATAGTTTGAGTTCTTATATGTTTAATCTCTGTCTCTGGATCAAAGCCAGCAACACTCATACTTGAGCCACATCTTCCAAGGTCAGTTATATAAGCAGTACCGCCAGAAAGGATTTGTCCATCAGAAGTTAGTACTTTGCAGTGAGTACCAACAACGGCACTGGCTTGACCGTTTAAAAGAAAACCCATTGCAACTTTTTCAGCCGTTGTTGATGCGTGGAAAACGTAGAAAATAAAATTAGTCTGCCCCTTAGCATTTGCAACTAGAGTCTCAGCAAAATTGAAGGGGTTATTCAAATGTGGTGTAGTAAAATTCCCCATTCCAAGGGTATTGATAACACAAACACTTTTTCCGTCAACATTAAGGTATTTAATTCCACGACCAGGAACGGTTTCTGAATAGTTAGCAGGACGTAACACTCTGTCTCTTTTGGCTATATTGTCCACCATATCTGGTTTATAGAAGGCTTTCTCTCCAAGTGTAATTATATCAACTCCAAAATGTTGAATGGAAATAGCCGTCTGTGCGCCAAGACCAAAGCCTCCTGTTGCTCCTTCCCCATTAGCAATGACAAGGTCAATACCACGCTCTTTCTTAAAGGGTTTAAGTGCTTTTTTTAAAACACCTACACCACATTTTCCAACAATTTCACCTAAAAACAAAACTTTCATAGGTCAAATTTACTCATCATTCAACTACTTTGCAATAGGCTATTTTAGTTGTATATTCAACATATGACCAACAGAAAACTGGCACACTTTTTGCTTGTATCTTTTCTCGCGATGTTTTTCTGCTTAGTATCCTGTTCTAAGGAAACCTCTGAGAGCATTCCTCTTGGGGAACAAGAACTGCCTGACATGATTCTTGAAAATGCCCAGTACACCCTAGGAAGGCCAAATGAAGATGCCCTTCTAATGGAAGCTTCCAAAATTGAGATTTACAACAATTCCAAAGGCACAATAATGGAGAATGTCAAATTTAAACAAAATAGCGAGGATGGCTTTGAAGGCACCTGTGGTCATGCCCTGATAGATGAAGAGGCCAACCATGCAATTCTCTCTAATGACGTTGAAATTAAGCGCGAAAGTGACAACCTGCAAATATATGCTCAATCAATAGAATGGGACAATGATGAAATGACCCTTCAAACCACTGGAACAGTTTTAGTCCTATACGAAGATGGAACAGAAATTGAAGCTCAAGGTTTCTTTGCAAACCTTGAAGAAAACAATTTTGAGTTTGGAAGCATAACAAGAGGAGTAGTAAATGAATAGCCTAAAACACAAACTTGTACTGGTTTTTATTATAATATTGCTAAATGAAGCCATTGTTTTTGCGTCTAACATTACTTTCTCCGGAGGCTACACCAAAGTAAATCTACAGGAAGGCAATAGATCTGTTAGCCTCACCGGAGGAGCAAAGGTTGCTGCAGATGGTCTTGCAATTGAGGCAGATGAAATAGAGCTTTACGGCACAGACTATCAATATGTCTCCTGTAAAGGAAATGTAATTGTAAAGGATGAGGAAAGAGGTCTAAGCCTTCAGTGCCCATCCCTCTCCTTCAACAGAGAAGATGAAAAAATAATATCTGATGGCTGGATTGAAATTCAGGACACTCAAAATGAAGCCACTCTATCTGGTGCATGGTTTGAATACAACACAAAGAGCACTTTGATGAAGCTTCAAATGATGGCAAAAATTGTAAAAGTCACAGATGACGGACTTATGACCTGCAATGCGGACAGTATAGAGTTTAACAATGAAACCCAGACAGTAACTCTCAAAGGTAACGCCAAAATTGAATGGAACGGCAATACCTACAGTGCTGCCATGATTATTGTTGACCTAGAAAACAATGGCATAACTATGCACGGTTCCATAACAGGAGAAGTAAATGGATAACATACTTAGGGTGGATAACCTAAAAAAAAGATATGGAAAGCGTGAAGTTGTAAAAGATATCTCTTTTGAAATGTCTAGCGGACAAATTATTGGACTTTTAGGCCCAAATGGAGCTGGAAAGACCACTACTTTCTATATGATTGTTGGCTTTATTGCAAACAACGGTGGAAGCATTTCCCTTAACGGCATTGATATTACAAATCTTCCCATGTATAAGAGAGCCAGACTTGGCATTTCTTATCTGCCACAGGAACCTTCAATTTTCAGAAAGCTTAGTGTTGAAGACAACATAAGACTTGTAGTTGAATCCAGACCAAATACCGATAAAAAGAAAAAGGAAGCCATAGTACAAGGGCTTCTCAAATCCTTTGGTTTAACTGATCTTGCAAAGCAAAAAGGCTACACCCTCTCAGGTGGAGAACGCAGAAGAACTGAAATTGCCCGCTGTCTTGCAACAAGTCCAAGGTTCCTTCTTTTGGATGAACCTTTTGCCGGTATTGACCCAAAGGCGGTTTATGAAATTAAACAAATTGTCAGGTCTTTAGCTAGACTTGGGATTGGGATACTTCTGACGGACCACAACGTCAGAGATGCCCTTTCCATCACCACCTGTTCTCACATAATTAGTGACGGTTCCATCTTAGTTTCTGGCGGAAAAAACGAGCTTCTGGCAAATGAAATTGCTAGAGACATCTACTTTGGAGAGTCGTTTGAGTAAAGAGTAAAGGGTTACAAGATGGATTTAGGGCTTACTCAAAGCTTAAAGCAAGAACAAACTCTATCGCCTCAAATGCTACAGTCTCTAGCCTTGCTACCAATGCCAATTCTTGAGCTAAAGGCTCACCTTCAGCAGGCAATAGAAGAAAACCCAGCACTGGAAATTCCTGAACGGGAATTCCAAGAAATAAACCTAAAAGAGCCCCCCGCAGAAAGTTTTGATGACGGCTATGATGATGCTGATTCTTCCTACTATGAAGCCTCTTTAGACTCTTATGTGCCTACTGATTCCTATTACTCTGCTGACGCAGAAGACGCTTCTGACAGAGCAAATCAAATGCTGGAGAATTCTTCTGTCCAAGGAAAAACCCTCCAAGAATATTTAACAGAACAGCTTAATGAAGCCTCTAGTTCTGAGGATGTTGAGAAAGCAGCAGCAATGTTAATTAGCAACCTAGACGCCAATGGATTTTTAATTTTGACCCCCCAAAACCTATTTGAGACCTCAAATTTTAGCCAAGATGTTATAAATCAGGCTATCAATACGGTTCAAAGCTTTGAACCTTCTGGAGTCTGCGTTGCCAATGTCAAAGAGTCTCTCATCCTTCAAGCAAAGAACCTAGGGATGGCAGAAAGTGACCTTGAAATCTTCTCAAATCTTGTGAATAACCAGCTTGAAAAAATTAGCGCAGGCAAGATGAAAGAAGCTGCCATGGCACTTAAAATTTCAGAAGAAGATTTGAGCTCTTTTGTAGATATTCTTAAATCTCTCACCCCGTATCCGGGACGCAGTTATGGTACTGACGCTGAAGTCCTGATAGAACCAGATTTTTCCATCCATAACAAAAATGGGACCCTAAGTCTTGAATTAAACAGAGGAGACCTTCCTGACTTAGAAATTTCTCAAGACTTCTGTGCTCTTTCAAAGCAATTAAAAGGTCCTGATGCAAAAGAAACCAATAAATGGATTAATGCAAAAATAAAAGAAGCCACTACGTTAATTGATCAGGTCAATCTTAGATTTAAAACTCTTTATAACGCGGCCCTTGCTTTGATGGATTTGCAAAGAGATTTTTTTCTAAGGGGTCCAAGATATCTAAAGCCCATGAAGCTCAAAGATGTTGCAGAGAAAATTGGAGTTCATGAAACCACCATGAGCAGGCTAGCCCAGTCTAAGTACGTGGAAACGGACTGGGGAATCTTCCAACTTAAATATTTCTTCTCTCAAGGTGTAAGTTCCACCACCTCTCCAAATGAAACGGTATCCCGTAACGTCGTAAAAGACATGATTAAAGAAATAATTGAACAAAACGGCGCACTTTCAGACCAAAAGATTTCAGACCTACTTAAAGAAAAAGGAGTTGATTGTGCTCGCCGTACCGTTAGCAAGTACCGCAAAGAGCTCAACATCAACTCCTCTTATCAAAGAAACTGAGAAAGCTTTACAGTCGCTCAGCCTTCTCAACGTCCAAGAAGTATTTGTAAGTATCAACTTTGAGTTCGCCACAGGCGGGCTCGTCGCAGACAATTAAGGCGTTCTTGTGAAGCTGAAGTGCGCTACAAGTCCACATCTGACTGACGCCACCTTCAACTGTATGAGCAAGAGCTCTTGCCTTGTTGTGGCCGTTGATAAGAATCATTACTTCCTTTGAGTCTGTGACAGTTCCAACACCAACAGAAAGGGCGTAAGAAGGAACCTTGTTTGGATCATTGTCAAAGAATCTTGAATTTACAATCTTGGTATCTGTTGTAAGCGTTCTTACGCCAGTTCTTGAAGCAAGGGAGGTAAAGGGCTCATTGAAAGCAATGTGGCCATCAACGCCAATTCCGCCCATAAAAAGGTCAATTCCGCCATAAGCAGCAATCTTGGCTTCATAGCGGGCGCACTCCGCTTCAGGGTCTTTAGCCATGCCATCAAGAATGTTGATATTTTCTTTTGGAATATCAATATAATCAAAGAAGTTACTCCACATAAAGTACCAGTAGCTCTGGTCATGAGTCTTTGGCAGGCCAACATACTCATCCATGTTGAAGGTTACAACGTTCTTAAAAGAGACCTCACCGGCCTTATTCATTCTAGCAAGCTCTTTGTAAACACCAATTGGAGATGAACCGGTAGGAAGGCCAAGAACAAAAGGTCTAGCCTCTTTGTGTGCATTAATTGCATCTGCAATATGACGTGCAGCCCAAAGGCTCATATTCTGGTAATCTTTCTGAATAATTACTCTCATTGTTTCCTCCTAAAATTATAAGGCACTTTATAAGGCGTAGCCCTTCTTCTTAATTACAGCAATTACCTCATCCACATAGTGATGACAGGTTTCTTGGCTTTCTGCTTCAACCATAACACGAATAACGGGTTCTGTTCCACTTTCTCGGACTAAAACTCTACCATGATTTTCGAGCTTGTGAGAGACATCGGCTATAGAGGCAAGCACGTCTTCGTCTTCCATGACTTCAGTTTTGTTGGAGACTTTGACGTTGACAAGCACCTGAGGATAGACCGTCATGCCCCCGGCCAGCTCACTTAGCTTCTTTTTGTTGGCAAGCAGGACTTCCATGACTTTAATGGCAGTGAGAATGCCGTCGCCAGTTGAAGCGTACTTGGCAAAAATGATGTGTCCGCTCTGCTCTCCGCCAATTCTGCAGCCATGCTCAATCATGTAGTCGTGAACGTACTTATCGCCAACTTTGGTCTTTACGTAATCAATGCCCTCTTCCTCTAGAGCCTTGAAGAAGCCGTAATTGGACATAACTGTTGCAACGACCGTGTTGGAAAGCAGCTTGCCCCTTGCCTTCATGTACTTTCCGTACATGTACAAGATATGGTCGCCTGTAACAACATTGCCTTTCTCGTCAACGGCTAGACATCTGTCCGCATCTCCGTCAAAGGCAAAACCTACATCAAGCCCCTTATCCAGCACCAGCTTTTGCAGGCCTTCAATATGGGTAGAGCCGGCGTTTTCGTTAACGTTAAAGCCATTTGGATCTGCATTGATAACGTAGGTCTTAGCCCCCAGCGCCTCAAAAACAGCACGCGCAATGCTCCAAGATGCACCATTTGCACAGTCTAGGCCAACTTTCACCCCACGGAACGAATACTTGCTCAACGAAATCAAATACCCTATATACCTATTTCTACCCGATACATAGTCAATCATCTGACCAATGTTATGCTTTGTAGCAAACGGAAGCTCGTCCCACTTCTGGCCAAAGCACTCCAGCTTGCCGTCTATGTAATCTTCACAGAGGCTTAAAACCGCCTCCTCCATCTTCTCGCCATACTTGTTGATAATCTTTATGCCGTTATCGTAGTAAGGGTTATGAGAAGCAGTAATCATTATGCCACAGTCAAAATCATCCACTCTAGCTATATACGCAACAGATGGCGTTGTGGTTACGTGCATCAAATACACATCTCCGCCTGAAGCTACAATGCCTCCAGCCAGCATATACTCAAACATATAGCACGATCTTCTCGTATCCTTTCCTATAACGATTTTTGGACTTGTTTCATCACCACGCTGAAGCTTTTGTGACTTAAAATACCAACCTAAAAATCTGCCAACCTTGTAAGCATGATCTGCTGTAAGAACCTTGTTAGACTCGCCTCTAAAACCGTCTGTTCCAAAATATCTTCCCATTTTTCTTTCCCCTTATTTATCTATTTTCTTTAGCAACAATAGCCTGAGAGCTCTTGTATATGCAATTTTCTTTAACTACACCCCTAATACAGGACATTGGATATACGTTAGTATTCCTTCCAATAACTGTGCCAGGATTCAGAACACTGTTACAGCCAACGTCAACAAAGTCCCCCAGCATGGCACCCATTTTTCTAAGGCCAGTCTCATATTCTTCCTCCCCGTGGACAACAATGTTTTTCTTGTCGGCCTTGATGTTTGAAGTTATAGCACCGGCACCTAGGTGCGCGTGGAAACCTAAGATACTGTCGCCTACGTAGTTAAAATGTGGCACCTGACAACTATCAAAAATGATTACATTTTTTAGCTCTACTGAGTTTCCAATGACACAGTCATTACCAATTAATGCACTACCTCTAATAAAAGCGCACTGACGAACCTCTGTGTTAGCACCAATGATACATGGGCCACCAATGTAAGCCGATTCAAAAACTTTGGCCGTCTTATGAATCCAGACATTTTCTTTCACTTCATCGTACTCCGCTTTAGGCAAAGTCTTTCCAAGCTCAACTATCAAGCTTTTAATTCCAGCTAACGCCTGCCATGGATACTCAAACCCTTCAAGGTACGTCTTTGCTAAAGTGTGCGATAGATCAAATAAATCAACAGTTTTAATCATATTTTCACCCCTTTGAAAGCCACTGAAAGCCTCATTTAAGGCCATTATTTAAGGCAAAAACAGATACCGTCAACCTTGGAAGTCTGTTTCTTATATAGTTTAGCACTTTTAACTTTACAATTTTTGATTTAAAACTTTACATCTTTGATTTTTTAACTTTATAATTTACCAAAAATGTACAGAGCAATTGAGAAAACTATCACAACTTTAGCCTCAAAAAATCCAGTAATAATTCTTGAAGGACCAAAGGGTTATGGCAAAAGAGAACTTGCAAGAAAGCTATTTCCCAACAAGAAGGTAGTATCTTTTGAAGATGAGTACCTTTGTAGGTTGGCTGAAAAATCTCCAAAAACCTTCCTTTTGGCTTTTCCTGATGGGCTAATCATTCTTGAAGCCCTAAAAGTTAAGGGAATCCTTGAAGCTATTAAATATTATGTAGACTTGTGGGGCTTTTCTCCTGCCAGATACGTTCTGACTTCTTCCTATAAAACAGAAACCGCTGACACAACTTTTTCACGTGTAACAATTACAGGGCTTTCAATTGAAGAACTGATAAAGCTGAATAAAGCCTCAAATAATCCTTTTGAAGTCCTCTGGAGCGGACAGCATCCAAAGCTTCTCACTGAAAATTACAGTCCCCAAATAGCCCTTGAAGACCTTGTTGGCAGCTCTATGAATCATCCAGAGCGTAAAATCAATGCTTCCAACGAAGCCAACTTTAGGAAATTTTTAACCGCCTGCGCTAGAGCCTGTGGGCAAAACTTATCTATGAATTTAATTGCAAAAAATGCAGAAATATCGGCTCCTACGGTAAAGATATGGCTTACAATTCTGCTAGAGCTTGGTTTTGCGTCTCAGGTGCCCTGCGAGGGGAAAACGCCCATCTTTTTCCTGCACGACACCGGCCTGACCTGCAGTCTACTGGGTCTAAACAGCCCTTCTTCTGTCATTTTAAGTCCGCATAGGGACGCCCTGGTGACGGCTTTTGCTTTGGGCGAGCTGAAGCGTGAAAGACTGAAGAGAAATTTGGAATTTCATCTCACGGCAAGGCTAGAGAGCGGAACCCAACAATTTTTTATTGCCAAGTGGGCTAAAAAGTACGAAATACGCATTTGCCCGCAGGTGGAGGTCACAGAGCCCTACTTTGCTTGGCCCAAAACCAACCTGAAGCGAATAATTCTCCACCTAGGAGATGTCACCTACACCAACAAAGGAATTGACTGCATCTCTTGGCGTGACTGGCACAAATTCGCCTGCGAGCTGGATTATTTTAGCTAGGCAATCTAAAATCTTGACGATTATCGTTTCCCGTGTTAGCTTTAACGTTAGACGCGGTTTTACCGCAATAATCATTTGACCATGCATCAACCGTTTGCATGAAAAATCAATTAAATAGGAAGTGACCTCCATGCGTTTTTTCGATACACATTGTCATATTGGTTTAATTCACGAAGATCAGCTTGAACAGCTCATTACAGTACAATACGCCAAGAGAGCCGGCGTGTCTCATATAGTCTCTATCTGCAACAGTTTGACAGACTTTGCAGTCGTCTACAACAACCTAAAGAGCGCAAAAAACGTCTTCCATGCAGTAGGCGTCTCCCCAACAGAAAGCGGCAACATTCTAGGCAGCTGGGAAACCGATATCCAAAAATATCTCAAGCTAGATAGAATTGTCGCCATAGGCGAAACTGGCTTGGACTATGGAAAGTACAAGCAGTTCCAAGACGTCCAGGTTGAAATGTTCTTAAAGCACCTTGAAATTGCAAGAAGAGCCCACCTCCCAGTTATCATTCATAACAGAGAGGCTGGAGATCATATTCTTGAAATTCTCAAAAACAACATTCCAGAAGAAGGTGCAATCTTCCACTGTTACTCAGAAGACTGGAACTATGCTTTTAGAGCAATGGAGCTTCCTGTTTACTTCTCCTTTGCAGGCAACATCACCTACAAAAACATCAAGAAGCTTACAGATACAGTAAGAAATCTTCCTGAAAACAGAATTCTCATTGAAAGTGAAGCTCCCTTCATGGTTCCTGCTAAGTACACAAAGCGCAGGAACAAGCCGGAGTACCTGCCGGAAACCGCCAAGGCCGTTGCAGAAATTAAAGGCATCCCACTTGAGCAGATGTCTGAAATTCTTTACACCAACAGCCTAAATGCTTTCCACCTCACAGAAGTTTGATGAGGTAAGCGTGGACAACCTTCTTCACCCCGTCTCAATAGGAAATCTAAGTCTCAATAGCAATGTGTTTCTTGCCCCACTTGCAGGCTACACTGACAAGATTTTCAGAAGCATTTGCTTAAAGCATGGAGCCGCCCTAGCTTATACCGAGATGGTCAGTAGCGAAGGAGTAGCCCGTGGTAGCGAAAAGACCATAATGCTGATGGAACGGGGTGAAAATGAGGACCATCTTGCAGTCCAACTTTTCATGCCAGATGCAGACACCGCTAAACGCTCTCTTGAAGGAACAATGGCCTATAATCCAGCTATGATTGATATAAATGCAGGATGCCCCGTCCCAAAGGTCATCAAAACTGGTGCCGGCAGTAGTTTGCTCAAAACTCCAAAGACCATATATGAGATAGTAAAAACCATTACTTCTAACGTTTGCGTACCGGTGACCATCAAGATTAGAACCGGCTGGGATTTAGATAACCTCAACTATCTAGAGACAGCACAAGCTGCCTTTGATGGAGGAGCAAGTGCCCTGTGTATGCATGCAAGAACTAGAAGTCAGCTCTACATGCCTACTGCAAATTGGGCTCTATTGAAAGATTTAAAAGCTCATTTTCCAGAGAAAATAATCATTGGCTCAGGAGATCTCTTTACAGCTCAAGACGGTCTTAAAATGCTTGAAGAAACAGGCATTGATGCAATCATGTTCGCCCGTGGCGCCATTGGAAATCCCTTTATTTTTGAGCAAATACAAGAGTTGGCATTAGGTAATTCTCCCAGAGAAATCCCCGTTGAAGAAAAGAGGAAAGCCATTGAGACTCATCTGGATGGACTAGTTTCTTTCCTTGGAGAGAATGCTGCCTGTAGAGAAATGAGAAAACACGTATGTGCCTATCTTAAAGGCATTCCCAACAGTGCAAAAGTCCGCCAGGTTGCAACCACGGCTCTTACCGTAGCAGATTACAAAAAAGCACTAGACCTTCTGTGCAATTGACCTTGTTTCTCAATAATTGTAACATTTTGTGATGTCTAAAGACATTTCTATAGACATTTCTAAGACAATGGAGAGATTTAGGATGAAAGTACTTGTTTTGGGTTCAGGCGCAAAAGACCATGCAATTGCTTGGTTGTTTTCCAAAAGTAAACTTATTGAGGGCCTTTACGTTGCACCAAGTAATCCTGGGACTGCAAATTTTGCAGTAAATCTTCCTGAGGTTAACCCTGCAGACAAAAATCAGGTTCTTGAGGCTTGCAAGAAATATGGTATTGATTTTGTCTTCATTGGAACTGAAATGCCTCTTCAGACCGGTGTCATTGATCACCTAAACAAGAATGGGATTTCTACCTTTGGTGCTCCAAGCTATGCACTAAAATTAGAAGGTGATAGAAAATTCGCCCGTGAATTTGCAAAACGTCATAATATCCCAGTTCCAAACTACAACGTCTTTAGCAATACAAAAGCCATTGAAGCTTATTTGGACCAGAATCAAGGAAAAACCTTTGCAATTAAAACCAATGAAATGTCCCCATCTAGAACAATGGTCTACTCCAACAACAAAGAAGTTCTTCTCCCCTTTGCTGAAAAGCTTCTTCAAAAGGGACCTGTCATTGTAGAAGACAAGATAACTGGCCTTGGTATTACAGGCTCAATTCTTGTGGATAATGAAGGCTATTTTGTTCTTCCTCTTTGTTCTGAGTACACCTACAGAGAACACTCAGACAAAGGCCTTGGAACCCCTACCGGAGGAATGGGAGCCGTTTGCCCAATCCCCTTAAACCAGAAAATCAGAGAAGCCATCTCTAAAAAAATTATTCACCCAACCTTCAAGGGCTTAAAAGAAGAAAAACTTCACTACAGAGGAGTTTTAACCTTCTCTATTGTTTTAGCTGAGGATGGTCCATACCTTGTTGACTATCACGTCCGTTTAAATGACCCTGCAACGCAGGCAATGGTGCCTCTCATTAAAAATGATTTTGTAGAATTAATGATTGCAATGCAGAACAATACTCTTAAACAGATAGAACCTGTAACTAGTGAACAAAGCTCTGTATGCGTAGTTATTGCTTCTGAAGGCTACCCTAACGACACCAAAACTGGCATGAAACTTGCCCCTGTAGCTCCAAAGTTCCTAGGTAACTATTATAACAATGGATGCTACGTTTTCTTTGGTGCAGTACAGCAAAAGGAAGATGGCAACATTTACACCACTGGAGGCCGTGCGGCCACAATTGTTGGTGTTGGACCAAACATCATTGAAGCAAATTCAATGGCCTATAAGTCCATTGATGCCATAACTTTTGATGGTTCATGGTACAGAGAGGACATTGGAAACAAGTTCTTTGTAAATTCAGCCAAAGAAAATTAAACCAAAGAGAATTAAAGCTCTAGCGGTTTAACCAACTTTGCAAGGTCTAATTTAACAGACAGTATCATCTCTAGGTTTGAATAATTTAAACCCTTTTTGTTTTCATAATTCCATCTGTTATCCATGGCAATACCAGCTCTTATGGATAAGTATTGAGTTAAGCTTGTTTCATAATTTGCATAACAAATAAGCGTGTATTGTGGAACCTGATCTCCTGTTAAATAAGGGGTAAAGATAAATTTAGACTCATCTTCTGCTAAAACAGGTGCAAGTGGGACATCCTTGGTGTCTTTATTGATTCTATTCTCTCCTTGCACCATAAAAAGAGCATACGAGGAAAATTTAGACACCTTGTTAACAAGTTCAAATCCGCTAGCAACAGCTATTGTATCAGGACCATACTTGTAACCCATGTACTGAAAATCATCATAACCGGTCATCTTATTTCCAAAGATTAAATCTGTATGTCTATGGTCATAAGCCACAACGTCAGCAGAACTATAGATTTGATCACCATCAGCGGTTTTGTTGTCTTTTAAATACAAAGATGGAGAGGTGTACACACCTTCAAAATAAACAGTTGCAAGACTTTCTTTAACCAAGAAAGAGTAAGCAAAATTTAGTAGTAAACCAAAACTGTTTGGGGTGGTATCTACGCTTTCAAACGGCAGTTGTATTTGGTCCCCTAAGAACTGAGCATGAAAAGCAAAACCTTGGCAGATTGCAACCTCTAGTTCCACAGCAAAATAGTTATTAATCCTATGATTGCGGAAGGTAAACTGATTATGCAAAATATTGAAAGGATTCAACATTTTGACAGTTCCAGCAGCATTATTGGTATAGTTCATCACTCCTTCAGTAAGAGTAAAAGTTACCTTATTAAAGAAATTAACACTCAATCTATGATTTAACACTTCAGGGTGATATTCATCCCAACTGGAGAAATCTAAAGAGTTCTCTGCCTCTGCCATAGTTCCTTTATTTGAATCAAAGGAAGCAATTGTTAAATTGTAGCTAAAATATGGATACAACAAGGACAGCTTTGCAAAATCTTGAAAATAAAAATTATCGCCTATGGTTAAATTGCCCGTAAAGCCATTTCCAGCAGACATTCGGTCTCTTCCAATTATGAAGCTAAAACGGTCATAGCCTGCTGCAAAGTAAGCTCTGTGGGGCCTATAAAAATCTATGCTTGAACCGGCTAAATCCGTTTCAATATTCGTATCAAAAGAAGAAAAATCCCAACCATCGGCAGCCTTAATTAAATCTAGGCTCATTGAACCGGTAAAATGCTGTCCAAAATAGAACGTTCCTTCAAAAAGAAGAAGTGGCTCTATATCTTTAAAAGCAAAAGGCAGTTCCCTAATATTAACATTCTCATTGGTGTTAAAAAGGCCAACTGGGCTTGCCGACACTTTTGAATCCAGCATTACTTCCCTAGAGGAAAAAATATAGGAAGGACTTTCTAGCTTTTCTCTTAGAGCATCAGCAATAGCCCTAGAAGAACTATCAAACTTTGAAGCTGGTAGCTCGTTCAACAGAAATAACATGTCATCTGAACTTAAAGGGGTGACAACGCCATGCATTGTCATCCCTGCTATTCTGTATAAAGCAACAAGCATTTTGTATTCGTTGGAGGCTGCCGTATAGGTATTTTGGTAGGCAAAAACTCCAGAAACTACAAAAATTAAGACTACAAGAAAAGTAAAAAACTTCTTCATAATCTATTAAATTTAATTGACTCCAAGACCTACTGTCACACTGGATACTCTCTGATAGAACCACTGAGTAGCTGGGACTCTACCGTTGTGGTAGTAAGCCTCAATACGGACAGTCTTTCCATCAACTAAGAAGTTTCCAAGTTCCAAACCACCACCAACGGTGATTTCAATTTCCCATGGATTGTCCTTGCTGTAACCAGCAATCTGATGTAGCGTCTGACCATCCTGATGGAACTGGAAATCTGCAGCAGCAAAGATTGCACCAAAACCAACATTAATGCGCCACTCAGCACCAGCATGGATTCTCCAAGCTTTGTAGAAACCGTTGGAAGTTCTCTTAAGCTCTTGGTCTTTGTCCAATTGAGACTGAGGAATGTGCTCACCATCGCCTGCATCCCCACCAATACGGTCAATCATTGTTGGATGAGATTCTACGTCTCCCGGAACAGGGTTGTCATAGTCAGCAGGCACGTGGGCAAGAGGTCTGAGCCAGCTTGGATTCTGAGGAAGCTCTGCTTCTCCATAAACTCTGAAGCCCCATGGAAGATCTGCAGAAACCGCAAGAGTCCAAGAGTTGTCTCTTACGTATTCAACCAAACCGTTGAGATAATATTCCTTGGTTGAATCTGCCTCCTTATGTGTCTTTGCATAGTCAAACAGGGCACCGGAATTATAAGTCTTTGAGAAATCTACTCCGTTGTACTCGTAGTACTTCTGAAGCATTTCATCCCCATAATGTCCTGAGAAATGGTGCATTCCAAAACGAAACGAAACTGCATCTGCAACTCTTAATGAAGCGCCAAGGAAATAGGATCCATCAAAATCCAAAGTGTCATTCTTTCCAAACATGTTAAAGATTGTGTTTATATAGCCAGCCACATTAATTTCAAAATCAATGGCAGGCACCCAATTCATTCCATTAAAGCGAACCCTGAACAACCCTACAGCAATGGAAGTCTTCATGTTTACATAAGTTTTATTCTTGCTCTTTAATGCATCATCATTGTAAGGAATGAAAGTATAAAAGGCTTTATCCTTGGCACCAGTTGTATCAGCTGGGTCATGTTCAACAACAATTGATTTAATCTTATTTGGTCTTTGATCCTCATCTAATGCAATCAAAACTCTAAGATAAGAGTTATAGGCATATGGGTCAGCCACTGGCTCTCTATAAAGCGGAACCTGAGGCATTGCATCAAAAGAGAACAAGTCTCCAGCGAACACAGATGAAATGGCTAAAAACGCCAAAACCAAAACAACAATAGCTTTTCTCACAATAATACCCCTTTTTTTCTTATGATTTATGAATAATAAGACATTGTTTTTATTTTAATGGCAAGGTTGCCTCTTTGTTATAATCAAACTCCAAATCAGGAT
>CAVCYP010000028.1:0-22206 GCA_963606545.1 Sphaerochaetaceae bacterium | reverse complement strand
ACGTATTTTCACAAAATGTTCCACAAATGATAAAAATGTTCTTGCAATGCGATTGATTTCATGCCATTCACAACCTGCCAAATTCTTTTAATGACAATCAAGGAAGCAACTAACGAAACCTTCTACCACGGTCTAGTTCTTGGGATGTGTGCCATAACCGATAACAACTATCGAATTACTTCAAACCGAGAGGCCGGAGAAGGACAACACTGATTTGCAAACTCATTCCAATGATTCTTGAAACCCTTAAGGAGATCGGGATTCTTTAGTTAAATTAGTAGTTGACGTTCATTCCAACTGATGGGGTTACGTAGAAGACGCCCTTGTAGTAAGCTTCGTCGCCGTTAAAAGGCACGCAAAGCATGTCGTAACCAACCTGTGCGCCAAGTGCAAAACCAATTCCGTTAGAGAAGTTGTATTCAATTGCGGTAAAACCACCTGCACCAAGGAGAAAACAGGTATCGCCACTGATGTTCTCGCCGGTTGCGCTTACGCCAACAGCAAGCTCAAAGGTAAAACCGTTGTTCTTTGCAGAGTACTTGTAAGAAGGACCAATAAGCATTGTGATTGCACTGCAGTCCCAGGTGCTTGGATCAAAGTCTGCATTAACGTTAATTGTATAACCAATTGGGCAGGTGCTGGAGTAACCAGAGTTATTAACGCTAAGGCCGCCCATATTGGTGCCGTTTCTGTAAGAATAGTTGAGAGCAACTTCTGTCTTTCCATTAAAAGAACCTGCAAAGATAGTTGCAGAAGCTAATACGACTACGCAAAGAATTGAAATTACTTTTTTCATTTTCTTTTTTCTCCTATAAACTTTTTTTTAATTTCGTTTCGTTACGACAGGAGAATGGCGCTCTAGTGTTTCTATTTTGTTAATGAGATGTAATTGTTTAATTAATTTTCAAAATTATTTGGATGAATCGTTGAGAATACAAAGGCATGCTGTCTTGAGAAGAGTGGGAATAAGTTTTTATCAATACTGCTTTATTGTCCGAAATAACAGTAATTGATTAACCTAATAATTCGCTTTGCAGACAAAAGCAACTTTTCGCGAGGCAAAGTCCCATTTTGAAGGGCTTGTAGCACCTTGCTAAAGTCTGCAATACTTCCCGGCATAATCAAATCATTGCCAGCAGCAATAGCTAAAACTGCTGATTGTTTTTTATGCATATTGCCGTCTGTGTTGGTTTCAATTCCCTCTACAACCCAATCAGAGATTACAATCCCCTCAAAGCCCCATTCCTCTCTTAGGATAGTTTGAAGTAGGTCTGGCCGTTCTGCAGTATGGGTCCCGTTTAAAAGATTATAAGAAGACATAATACAGGTTGGGTGTGCTGTTTTGACTGCAATTTCAAAAGCTCTAAGATATAGTTCTCTCAGAGCGCGAGAACCAACTACGCTGTTTGACCTAAAGCGGTTTGTTTCCTGGTTGTTGCAACAGAAATGCTTTAAGGCAACACCTTTTCCTTTGTGTGCCTGAACTCCAGAAATGACGGCACTAGCAGTAAAACCGCTTATAACGGGGTCTTCTGAATAGTATTCAAAGTTACGACCACACAGTACATCTCGCTGAATATTAACTGCAGGAGCAAGCCATATATCTATTCCAAAATATTCCATTTCCTCTGCCACCAAGTCTCCACAGAGTCTTTGAACGGTAGGATTAAAACTTTGAGCAAGGGCAGTTCCAATGGGTATTGCACTAGCATAGTGATGTTTGATTTCCCCACAATATTTATTACTATCCCCAATTAAGAGCTCAAGAGAAGGTGGAAGCAACCTGCGAAGTCTATCAATACCCTCATTATCGACTGAATGGGTGCCATTCTCATCTTCTATATAGGTTTTAGCAATTCTTATACCGGCAGGGCCGTCTGCAAAAACAAGACTTCGCAGTCCGTGCGCAACTAATTTCTCAGTAGTCTCCCCTGCTGCCCCAGCAACTGCAAAAGAAGCATTTCCTATAACACTCTGAGCTCCTTGGTCATGTTTTCCAATACATACAGAGACAAGTTCTTCATCTGAAAGAGAAATAACTGTGCTCTCTACACTAGCAGAAAACTCTTCTTTTTGGCCAATTAAGCCGGTTGAGTTCGTTACAACGTCTTGTTGAATTTCCACAACTGTAACAGGCAGAACATCTCTAGAGGAAGTGCCAATTAAAACAGTGTAAGCTCCTTTTTCAAGCACAAAGCAATTTGTTGTTTCATCAAAAGATGTGGCTAATGACAGATTGAAAGTAAGAGTTAAGCGCTCTTTCTGGCCTGGCAAAAGCTCCCCGGTTTTCTTATAAGTCATTAGATCTTTTGCAGCTTTGGAGAGCTTCCCTTGTGGTTTTTTTATATAAAGTTGGACACATTCGCGCCCCGCTGTTTTTCCGGTATTTGTAACCTCAACATCAACATACACATTATTATCTACAGTCTTAGAGCTTAGAAAATCCACAGAGAAGGAGGTATAGCCAAGCCCAAAACCAAAGGGAAAAATTGGGGCTTTCCCCTTTGTATCAAACCATCTGTAGCCAACAAGAATACCTTCTTTGTAGTAGGTGTCTCGCAGATCCCTGTACGTTCCAACGTTTGGATAGTCCTCATAACGCGCCCAGGTTGCAGTCAATTTACCCGATGGATAGCTTTTACCTAAAAGAAGATCAACAAAACCTTCTCCCGTAACCATTCCAAGCTGTGATAAAAGCAGAAGGTTTGGCACTTTATCCACAACAGGAGACAAATCAAGGACCCCTCCCACGTTTAACACCAACATAAAACGGCTATAAAGGTCACAAAGTTGAAGAATATCTCGTTTTTCTGTTTCCGTGAGTAAAAAATCTCCTGGTTCTTTTTTTCTGTCGGTTCCTTCTCCACATTGACGGCTAAGCACGTAAATGGCCGTTTCACAGGTTGGCTTACTGACAGACTGACAGGCAGTAGCATCCTCCAAAAGAGGAATATCATATTCCGGTTCAGGCGTAGGTTCTCCCATAGAAGATAAAAGTTCCGGAAGACCACCCTTCTCAATTCTTTTTTGTAGCGCTGCAAAATGCTGTTCTTCAGCCTTTTTCAGTTGAATGTCATAGGCATCAAGCCATAAAGAGGTGGTAATTTCAAAACCAGCCTTTAGAAGGGCTTCTTCAATGGAAGTAAAAGAGCGGACGTTTACATCTCCACTACCAGTTCCACCTTTTTTTGTATGTCGTGCACCAGAACCATAAAGAGCAATCTTACCGGCAGAAGAAAGCGGAAAGCTACCATCTTTTTTTAAAAGAACTGTGCATTCAGGTGCAATCCTACGCAAGGCGTTGAAATGTTTTATTTCATACTCTTCCATATCAGGCTCCAAAAGTGTAGTTGCCACTTCCTATTTCATACTTCTCACCGTTCCAAGTAACAGTTGCTGTGGTATTTGGTGGAATAGAAACTTTAAGCAGGTTTTCCTTCCATTCTACGGAAATAAGTCCAGCTTCAGAAACAAATTGTCTATGACAAGAATAAAGTCCACATTCTTTGTCAGGGGAAATAATTAAGTGTGAAAAGCCTACAGAATCACTGTCAATTCCGCATATTCTGCGACAGATAAAATCATCTACGCAACCAAAGGCATAATGGTCAAAACTGACAAATCTACCGCTCTTTTTTGCGTCATCGGCATCCCAGGATTCCCAAATAGTAGTGGCACCATGGGTGACTTCATACAGCCAGGAAGGACGATCTGTGCTAAACAATATTTTCCAAGCTAAATCCTTTCTTCCTAAGTCATACAACACATCCAGAATAAAGGGAGTTGCCAAGAAGCCTGTATCCAGCTTACAACCGTTGGATTCAACAATGGATATAAGTTTTTCCTTGAATTCTTCTTTTAAATCCTCTGGTACAAGATCAAAGGCAAAAGCAAGAATGTAGGCTCCCATGTATTTTTGAGGCATTTTTCCAGAACGCATTATGCCATTTTGTATAGCATTTTTCATTTTGCCAGCAATGTTATTGTACTTCTCTTCGTTTGCCTTATTGCCAAGCAAATTAGAAATCTCTGCAAGCTTTTTAATTGTCATGTAGCCAAAGAACGGAGCTGTATAATAAGAGGTCTCTGGACAGGCATCATAAGGACCTTCCTTTTCTTTAAGTGGACGGCTTGGTACTAGCCATTCCCCAAAATGAAAGCCTGTATTCCACAGATATTCATCATATTGCAAATCAATATCAAAGTTTCCACGTCTGTTTTTGGCTGTTCTAATGATATACTCCGCCCAATTAATCATGGCCTCATAGTTTTTTGCCAAAATCAGAGTGTTTCCTGTCATGTGGTACATATCATAAGGAACCCAAACTATGGCATCACTCCAGCCAGACACCCCGGCAAGACCGGTATCGCCAAACTTCTGGGTTTGGATTTGTAGAAGCTTTTCGTACAGTTTCATAAATGGTGAAACTATTGCAATAACCCCATTCTCTCTTTGATCATCCCGCACAGAATTAAGCCAAGAGGATAAGAAGGGCGTCATATCTTCATTTAACATTGCAGTTTTAGCATAAACAAGGATATCTCCAGTCCAGCCCGCTTTCTCCCTAGTTGGGCAATCCGTTGGCACGGACATCATGTTGTTATATTGAGAAAACCGAATATTTCTATACAGCTTGTTTAGTAACTGATTGGAGCAAGAAAAGGCTCCACAATTTTCCTTTGGAGTACTTAGAAGCACAGCTGTGAAATCTGTTACTTTCATGGCTTTTAACATTGACTGTCCACTGACACGGATATATCTAAAACCGTGAAAAGTAAAAAGAGCCTCGTAGTTCATGGGTTTGCCGTTGGAAACAAAAGTATCCTTCTGTGGCGCGAACATTGTATTGATATAATTTCCGTTTATATCAAGCTCTTCAAAATACTCAAAAACAGCAATCTCCCCGTAGGGTATGTCAATATGAATGATAGCCCGTCCCGCTATAACTTGGCCAAAATCTACAATAGTATCTCCATTTTGGGCTATCAAAATCTCTTTAGCTGGAATTTTGTGAGTTGCTATTATTCCAGGCATGGCCTGAGCTTTAAGTAAACTATACCCATAATCTTTTACTATAGCTGGAACCCTGTCAAATTTTCCAAGTGTAAAATCTTGTTTTTCGCCTTGGTATAAATCGGAATAGACTATGAAGTCTTGGCGACAGGTGACGTTTTCGTCGGAAAGAATAGTCTCGCAGGTATCGTCTAAATATTGGATTTCAAGCTGGAAGAGAACTGAAGGTTCTGCGTGGCGCTCTTTCAGCACGGGACCCGCTTGCGTTGAAAAGTACCAGCCGTCTGCCACATATACGGATAGGAGGTTTTCTTTTTGCTTAATCAGTTTTGTTACGTCATAGGTTTGATAGTAGAGCGTTTTCTCATACGAGGTAAATTCAGGGGCAAATTCTCGGTCGTCTGCGCGCAGGTCATTTAAAGTTAGCCGGTAAACTCCATAGGTCGTAAGATATAGCGTTGCCTTACGAACTTCTTTTTGCACGTTAAAAGCGCGCTCAAACAGCACTGCAGGATAAGAAAAGCCATATTTATATTCGTTGGCAGGTTCACGGGTAAAGGGGCATTCCATCCATTTTGCTTTCCAATCTGAGGCAGACATGAAAGCGGTTTGAAATTCAGCAGAAGCGGTAGCAGTTTCCCCATGGTTGTCATGCACGGTAACGCTCCAAAGATAGGAACTTCTAGAAACTAAAGGAAAACCTTCATACGGTACAAACGATTGTTTTCTAGATGTAACTTCTCCACTGTCCCAAACAATTTGAGGACCTTCAATTTGAGAACCTTCAGATTGAGCGACCTTTTTTACAACAATTCTATACGACTTCTGAAGCGTATTTTGCTTAGAGCTCTCAATTCTCCAAGAAAAATAGGGCGTGATATCTATAACCGGCGTTGTCTGATGGTTTGTTCTTAAACTGCATAATTTCATTTTTTTAAATCCTTATCCCAAAAGCTCACGGCCTTCTCAACCCAGCCTGCAGCGCCTGAAAAGGTTCCAAGACCATAGCCGTGAGAGCCACATTTAGCCCTAAAAAATTGGGTCTTTACCTGGTTTTGGGTAAGCTTTTTCACAAAAATTTCTGAAAAGACAATTGGCACCGTGGGGTCATCCTCTGCATGAGCAATAAAACAAGGAGGATAATCGGTATCACAAAGCAAGGCTGGGTTATAGCTATCTGCAAGCGCTTTTGAATAATTTTCTCCAAAATATCCACCCAGCATAACCCTGCGCACAGGCTCTCCAAGAGGGCTTATATTCGCCCAGATATCGGTCATAGGATAGTTAAGCATCAGCAAACTTGGACGGCTCAAATTGTAATGCGCATAGCCCCTCTCTTTGGTCCCAAAGCACGAAACCAAATGGCCGCCAGCAGAAAACCCTCCTACCGCGTAATCCTCCATGTTAATTCCAATTGCCCTTGCATTTTCCTTCAGAAAGCCAACTGCAGCCGCCATGTCATCCATAGGTTTGGGAAACAACGGGCCCGGCGCTCCAACCCGATAGTTTAAGCAAAACGAATCCACCCCGATTTCTGCCAGCTTTGCAGCAACAGGAAACGCTTCAACCAACGAGCATACTGCTCCATAAGCCCCACCAGCTGCCAAAATTGCAGTTTTATGTAAAGCAGTCTTTTCATTTGCCTTAAAATAAAATAGTTTCACTTGAGCCTTGTCAGGACAGATTAAGCATTCTTGCTCATCATAGACAGAAAATTCAATCTCATGGTCTTTTTGCGAAATCAAAGCATTCAACCCATACGCCATATCCTCAGCATTCCAAGTAGGATTTGTTTCCTGAAGAGCCTTTAAGGAAAGATTGTTCTGTGAAAGATTTTTAGCCCAATTGCCATCCGCGTCAAAGATAAAATATTTAAAGAGGCGCTGGCAAATATCGGTTTGAAGTATTTGAGTGAAAGTGGAGTCAGAAGTTATCATGCTTTTACCTTTTTGCCGTATTGAGAAAAAACGAGTTCTTCTATTTTTTTGCTCACATAGGAGCCAGACCCGTTTAGATCAGACCTGTTGGTCATAAAAATAGCTGTAAGGTTATCTTCTGGACTTATAAAGAAATGTGTACCAAAAGCCCCGCTCCAGCCATAGGTTCCCTTTGTTGCAGGGGTATTACCTTTCACAGGATCCTGTCTAATCTTAACACCAAGACCCCACACAAAGCCCGGTTCTGGTTCCAGATGATTCTTTGGAGCCTCCGTATGCATTAAAGAGACCAGTTCTTGACTCAAAAGTCTAACACCATCCAGCTCACCCCCATTCAGAAGCATTTGAGCAAAACGAGAATAATCATCAAGAGTACTGTAAAGCCCGCCAGAACCATGCTCAAAACAAATAGGATTTTGGTGGAGAACGCCACAAATATCGTCTTTCGTCCCTGTTACATTTACAAGTTTCCCATTTTCCAGCTTGTAAACCTCGACAAGCCTAGCTTTTTGTTCCTCATTTAGGAAAAAGGTTGTGTCCGTCATGCCCAAAGGCTGGCAAATTTCTTTTTGAATAAAAGTCTCAAAAGAAACACCACTTACAAGAGCAACCAGGTAGCCCAAGATATCAAAACCGGCAACAGGAGAATAGCCGGTTCCACAACCCGGATCAAAATCCAACACGTGCTTTGCATAGTGGAGCACGTAATCACGTAGATTATCAAACTGCGACCTTTCTCCCAACATGGCAAGCAGTCCACATAGCCCCTGCTGCAACCCCGATGAATGCGAAAGTAAATCCCTTATTGTTATCTGCCTTGCAGAAGCCCTATTCTTAACATCCTGCATTGAAAAAGATGCAAGTAAAAGTGGAATTTTTGCCATTTTATCAGGAGAAAACACATAGCGTTCATCCTTTGCGGTCTTCATATCAGCAAATTCAGGAATATACTCTGAAAGAGGTGCATCCAAAGCCAATTTACCACGCTGTACACAAATTAACACAGCAACAGCTGTTATGACTTTAGTCATAGACATCATTCTATAAATGCTGTTGTATTCAATTTCTTTGTCTTTTTCAATTGAACTGTAGCCCCATTTGTTTCTAAACACCATCTTGCCGTTTTGCAAAACACATAGGGCTGCCCCTGAAAGTTCCTGACTTTCTACATAGGCAGAAATTGCCTGATTTATCATTTCATTCATTGTCTAATTCTCCGTACTTTTAAGAACAATAAGGGCTCTGTAATTTTTCTTCCAAAAGCTCACCCTTTTTTCTATCTACGCGTACCGCGCGGATTTTCTCTGGCGCTAGGCCTTTCTCTACCCAATCCATTAAAGCAATCATTCCAGCCTTCTCTGTTAAACCTGCTCCATTGCCCCAACAATTTCCATGATTGTCACCAGGGGTTATGTAAAGCCGCATAAAGGAATTAAGCTTCTCTTGAGAGCCAAAATGGTGTTTTAGTTTTGCGTAATAATCCAACGTTCCATCCACTGGAATAAGAGGATCATCTGTTCCATGATCTATGATAAGTTTCCCTCCATGACTGACAAAAGCATCAATATTGGGATTATCGCCAAGACTATCAGAAAATTTTTCCAGACCCTTATCAAAGTATTCTAAATACTCTTCATAGGTCATATTTTCATATTTTGTATCTTTGTTCTCAGTAATCCATTTGAGATACAACGGTCCTAGAATAAAAGGCTTAACTCTTCTTCCCAAAAGAGGATAGTAATACGTACCAATTGGAATTATTTTCTGCCAATTCTGAACCCCTGGTCTAAAGCCATACCAAAGCAAGGAGCCGTCTGGTCTGTGTGGCCCTCGTAGAATCTCATTCATGACAAGTGCATCCTTTTCAGTTATTCTACTAAGCCCTACTCTTTTACCTATAAGGGTTCTTGCATCAAAAGGAGGAATGTCTTGCAAAGCATAGTAAGCCTTTGCGCCCCCATTTATTTTGTGTATTTCCTCTAGAAAGAACTTATTCTTCTTTGCAGACAGAAAATGCTTATGCTGGTTCATCACAACGACAGGCCAGAAACCTCCAAAGATAAACTTGTGCCAGTTTATGGCAGGACAAGAGGCCCATACCCCATCATAATCTTCTGGATAGTCTTGGACCTCAACAAGAGATTGTCTTCCTCCTCCAGAGCCTCCGTTCATATAGGAATATTTAACGGGGCGGTCGTGAAGAATCTCAGCTATCGCCTTACCAAATATGGTCATATTATGAGTTGAACCATTTCTCCAGTTATCGTAAAGCTCCCTGCGCAATTTGCCGTTCTCATCTATGGTGTGGTCATTCCAACTTTCAATATTACCTGCATACATTGTTGCTGCGGTAAAGCCATTAACAACCGCAAACGGGACTGTCCAGCCCCGTTGCGTGTTGTTTGGGAGAGTCAAATAATTTCTTCCACCAATTCCGGTTCCTCCACCAGCAGTTCCAGCAAAACGATCATTCCAGGCAACAGGAGACCAAACTATAAGAGTTTCATAAAACTTCCCAGTTTTATGCTTTAATTCCACCTCATAATACTTTGGAAGTCCTGTTATTGGTTTACCGGCGCCAAACATACGTTCCAAGAAGGTTGCCTTTGCTTTGTACTGTCCTGTGAAATTTCTTGTAATTGAAATATCACAGAAATCTTCTTCTGGAAAACGCTTTTCAAGCTCCTTTTGTAGGTAACTTACCTTAGCGCGGTCTTCAATACCACAAGTTTCTTGTAGTTTTGAAGTATCATAAAACTGGATGTCGTCTTTTTCTCTCATACTCAATATTCAGACTCAATATTTTCTAGAAAGCTGGGCAATGCATTCATCGCGGGTAATTTCACCTGAGTTACACTTTGCCATAAGTGAAGCATCCTTATCATTCAAATTGTAAAGCACCAAGGCTAGAACCCCAAGAAGGGTACCAATTGTAGGGATAAGTGAGTAAATAATCCAAAGCACATTCATGGCTTCTGCTGGCTGCTGAATTCCTAGAGCTGCAACATCTTCAAAACTTTCTGCATTAAGTGGAATCCAGTTGGAAAGTCCTAGGATGAACAAACCAAGAGAGGAAGCTACGCTTGAAGTCAACTTTGTAACAAAGGACTGCATTGAGTAGCAAATACCTGAACAGTCTTTACCTGTCTTAAAACGAGCATATTCAATTGTATCTGGCAAAAGGAAGCTTTTTGCAACGTTACTCATATTGCCCGGTATTGCCTGAAGAACAAGGAAAATACAGGCAAAAATGAAATTCTTACCAAAAAAGAAAATAAAGGAATATAGTACAGCTCCAGTAATTCCAGTAATCAAGAAAATGCGCTTTTTGCCATATTTCATTGCAAGTCTCTTTACCTGCATTTGAGCTATAAGCTGCGGAACAAAGGCTATTGCAATAGGAATAATCAAAACCAGAGAACTTCCATAGAAATAGTAAGAAACAAAGGTTCCTACAGCACCACCCGTCATAAGGCACTGAGAAACAACTGTGCTAAGTAACAAGACCAGCAAGTATTTGTTGGTTTTGATACAATTAATCATGTCTTTAAATGTATAATGTTGCTTCTTTTCTTCATCCACGTTTGCAAGTTGTGTATTATGTTCTTTTACGCCAAAGGCAAGAGGAAGCATAAAAATAAATAGTATAACAGACGATACAATTGCAACAGATCTAATGGAGAAACCTACCTTCTCACTTATAAGCACGGTCCAAACAACGCCAGCACCAATTGTTCCAATTGCAGAGAGGATTGTCTTGGTCTGAAGCAGAGAATCTCGCTCTTCAATATCGTCAGTAAGGGTGATAATCATGGAGTTCATTGGGACATCTACAAGGGTGTAGCTGAAGTCATAAAGAAGATAGAACACCACAAACCAAACTAACTTGCCTGTATGCGAAAAAGATGCTGGCATAAGGAAGAACAAAATTGTAAACAGAGGGAAGAATAGGAAAGTTAATCTATACCAAGGCAAATACTTTCCATTCCCGGCAATCTTTTTAGTCAGTTTCCAGTCTGTTACGTGAATTTTATCAACAAGATAACCAAAGATTACATCATCAAAAGCATCAATTATTTTGACAAATAACATTACTCCGGCTATTGCTGCCAAGTTAATTCCCTGGAAAATAAGGAAAGTAGACATAAAGGCTGTAATAATATAACCCTCTACTGCTCTAGCTAAATCTCCAACAATGTAATTTCTTCTTTCTTTTTTTGTGGTCTTCCACGACGCCGGTTGCGGTTTTGCTGACATCTCTCTGCTCCTTTATTGACTTATGCCAAGTCTTTCTTGACTTATTGACAAGCCTTATGTATGTGATACAATTGTATCATGAAACAAACGTATCACACGTATTTTGCGTTTACAAGAAAAAATTTACGCAAACACTAATTTTGAAACAAAAGGAGGGGCAGTGTTTCACCATGAGAGAAATGACAGATCACGAGATGGTTCTAGAAAGCATAACCCAGGCGCTTTTGGAGCTTATGAAGCAAAAGCCCTTTGAAGATATTTCCATCACCGAACTATGCCAAAAAGCCGGTGTAGGCAGAGTGTCTTTTTATAGGAATTTCAGCAACAAACAAGACATACTCTTAAATTATCTCTGCTCCTGCACAGATGCCTGGTGGGCTGAATTCATAAAGAAATCCCCCCAAGAATTTTATGACACCTTCTGGCAATCCTTACTTTCTGAATACAAAAAGAATAGCGACCTCCTGCTGCTACTTGAAAAAAATAATGTCACCTACATCTTAAAAGACCACATTTTCCGCTGCTGTGGACCTCGCGCTGAAGATGACGACACCACCGCCTACACCCGTTCCATGCTTGCAGGACTAATCTATGGTCTAGTAGGCGAATGGATTCACAGAGGCATGAAAGACGTTCCCGCCGTGCTCAACCTTCATAAAGTGCTTGCCCTAGCAGAACAGGATATTCACATTAAAAAATAAGCCTTAAACTCAAAACTCACTTCTCCAAAGAAGCTTTTCTGATTCTTTTAACATTACGGTTCATCAAATGCCGTCCAACCTTTCTATACAAGAAAGCCTTGAGAGCAGACATCTCTTGATGATGTTCTAAAAGCAGCTCATCTGGCGAAAAATACACACCAAAGTCTCGTACTATACCATTATTTTGAATATAAGTATCATTTCTATTGAACTCTATCTCAGGATTCTGGAAGTCTGTAACAGCCACCCCGTAGCCACAGAAGGGGCCCTTACAATCTCTCTTTATGTACTGTAATTTCCGTAAATACTCTCTATCCAGAATAAGCCCCTCTAGGTTATACCAGGTCCCTTCAAATAGCACCTCTACCCAGCTATGAAACACCTCCTGCGGCGCCTTCTTGTAAACCAGTCCCGTCATGGCTCCCTTTTGCAACTTCTTATCAATAGTGAAACCATGAATCCTACACGGAATACCACACGCCCTAAGCAAGGCCATAAACAAAGTCCCCTTAGTGTTGCACTGCCCATAGCCATCCTTCAAAACCTGTGAAGCCGAAATACCATCATCCACATTATAGCCAAAGAGAATCTCATCCCGCACAAAATCATAAATAGAACGCAGGCGCTCAAACTCCCCCAACTTTCGCCAGCCTCTAGCTTCAATCAAGCGCTCAATATTCGCAGCACTAAAATCCAGCATGGCCGTCTCTTTTAAGTAAGCCTCTTTTAAGTAAGCCTCTTTCTCGCAGCCCTTTTCCTCACACTCTCTCATACGCCAACGCCCTTTCTCATCTTCACCTCCCAGCCTATCCAACACCTACACCCATATCCCGATGCCGGTTAGACCTGTCTAACCCGATTATATTCCTTTTAACCTACATTTTTAAAGGCCATAAATCTACATTTTATGTTGACATCTGAAACTCAGAAATGAGGCACTGTTATCACAATAGATAGCAGGGGCAAAGCAAAAGTCGGCCATGTGCGCATAATCACTTAAGCTAGAGCTTGGGAAATTGATATGAGAATAGACAATTTTTGCCAAAAAAATGGTCAAAATTATCTATTTACAACATTAATTGGAGAGCCAGCTATAAAGGCTTTAATATTGGCAACAGTGCAATCCATTATTCTTTGACGGCTTTCAACGGGAGCCCATGAAATATGAGGCGTGATAATGCAATTCTTTGCTTTTAAAAGCGGATTATCCGCCTTAATTGGCTCAGTGTAGACCACATCCAGCCCCGCTGCCGCTATCTTTCCGCTATTCAGAGCCTCAGCTACATCCTGCTCATTGATAAGTTGACCTCTGGCGTTGTTTATTAAAATCACCCCATCTTTCATCTTTGCGATATTTGCTTTATTGATAAGCCCCGTATTCTGAGCCGTCAAATTGCAATGCAACGTGATAACATCAGCCTTGGCAAACAACTCTTCAAGCTCAACATATTTGCCTATTTCCTTGCCCGCTTCATTTGGAAAGACATCATACGCCAAGACGTTCATCCCCAACGCCCTTGCAATTTTGCCTTCTGCCTGGCCTATCCGGCCAAACCCGATTATTCCCATAGTTTTTCCCGCGAGTTCTATTAAAGGAAAGTCCCAGTAACACCAGTCTTTATTGTTTGCCCAGTTTCCATCATGAACGCTTTTGTCGTGGTGACCAATGTGATGACAAATTTCAAGAAGAAGAGCTATTGAATACTGGCTCACAGCTGCTGTTCCATAGGATGGAACATTCATCACAGGAATGCCCTTCTCTGCTGCATAACAATAATCAACAACATTGTAACCTGTTGCAAGAACAGCAATAGCTTTTATGTTTTTGCAACAATCAAGAGTTACTCTTGAAATTGGAGTCTTGTTTGTGACAACAATTTCAGCAGCTCCAATTCTCTCTCTAATAAGATCTGCATCAACATAAGAAGTTCTTTCATAAACTTCAACTTCACCAAGTTCCTCAACCTGGCTCCAAGAAAGATCTCCAGGATTCTCTGTATATCCATCAAGAACTACTATTCTCATTTTCTATCCTTTTATGGGTCTATCTCAAAACAGAAAAATTTCTCTTTTTCCTAGTTATAACCACATACTTTTTTCTCAAATTATTCTATTCTTAACACATAAAGGCAAGATATTCCATTAAAAGAGGAAGACTATGAAAAGAAGAATAATCAATATTGATGAAGAAAAATGCACCGGCTGTGGTCTCTGTGCTGACGCCTGCCACGAAGGCGCCATTGCCATTGTTAACGGAAAGGCAAAGCTCATGAGAGACGATTATTGTGACGGCATGGGAGATTGTCTGCCCTCCTGTCCAACAGGAGCCATCACTTTCACAGAGAAGGACACCCTTGCATATGATGAAAAAGCTGTAGAAGAAAACAAGCAGAAGAAAGCGCAGACTCCGTCTTCTGCACAAGCCCAGATTAGACCACACTTCTCCGGTTGTCCGGGAAGCCAAATGAGAACACTTCACAAAGAGGAAAGCGAAAATAACGAAACCTGCGCGCCGGCAACAAGAAAAAGCCAGCTTGGTCAGTGGCCCTGCCAAATTAAGCTTGTTCCTGTCAACGCTCCCTATTTCAATGGAGCTAAGCTTCTCATTGCCGCAGACTGCACGGCTTATGCCTACGCCTCAATCCACGAGGACTTCATGAAAGGAAAGATTACCATCATTGGCTGTCCAAAACTGGATAGCGTGGACTACAGTGAGAAGCTTGAGGCCATAATTGCAAGTAACGATATAAAATCGGTAACTGTCCTACGAATGGAAGTTCCCTGTTGCGGAGGCCTAGAAAATGCTGCAAAAATCGCACTTCAGAAAAGCGGCAAATTCATTCCATGGAGAGTTGTAACCTTCTCCCTAGACGGAAAAATTCTAGAAGACTGACCCTTTATGGCATTATTGAGTTAGCGCCGTCTACGTTCAGGCTCTGGCCTGAAAAATAGCAGGAATCGGGTCCAGCTAAGAAAGCAATCACTGGAGCAATATCGTATTCAGAGTCCCCAAAACGCTTCATTGGGTTAAGGTTGACCTGTTTTGCGTATTCCTCTGGGAATTTGGCGGCCCAAGCTTTTGCGGCTGGAGATTCCGCGCCGGGAAGAACTACGTTAACGCAAATGCCATACTGGCCCCATTCCTTGGCTGCAATCTTTGTTAAACCTCTGATTGCTTCTTTATTTGAGCCATAAGCTAACTGTCCAGCAATACCAAACATGCCTGTTGCAGAAGCAAAGTTAATAATTCTGCCTTCATGTTGCTCTTTCATGTAGGGGAAAGCTGCTTGCATAAAGTTAAGAGAACCAATTACTCCACTTTGCCAGGCTTTGAGCATACTTTCATAGGTAGTATCCTCAACTGGAGCAGATGGAACAATTGCCTGTCCATTGTTAACAACAACATCTACGGTGCCGTACTTTTCAACAGTTGCTTTTACAACTTCTTCTACTCTTGCTCTGTCTCCAGAATCACAAGACATTGCAAAGCCTTCTCCTCCAAGGGCTTTGATTTCAGCAATTGTCTGTTCAATTGGTTCTAGTCTACGTCCTGTTGCAACAATTTTTACTCCTCTTTTTGCAAGGCAAATAGCAATACCTTTTCCAATACCCTGACCTGCACCAGTTACAATAGCAACTTTTTCCTTCAACTGTTTCATGGGAAAACCCTCCTTTGTCCCAAAAGTAATAACATTGTAACATGCGTTATTTGTTTTCTGTAAAATAAAATCGCATAACAGTTTTGCGGAAAACACATAACAAGAAAAACCTTCTGTATTCTTAATTTGAGCATTGAAAAAGAACAAAAACCTGCGTACTATCATCAACTGGGAGTAAATAAATGAAAGACGAAAGTGGAGATATTTTGATTTTAGACTGTCCTCGTTGCCAAGGGCCGGCATCTGTTGAATATGAGAATGGCTGGTGTTGCTACATAACCTGCCTTGATTGTGGTTGTCACACAGTTGAAGTGGCCTATAAGACAGAAGAAGAAAAGAAAATTGCCCTTGAGAAGGCTGCCACGCTCTGGAACGTGGGAAAAGTCATTAAAATGGAGCCGGGTGAATAATGAAAAAATCAATTCTATTGCTTCTACTCTTTTTCATAACCTTTTCCGTTAGTGCCTCCAGTTGGGCTATCAACACAGAGCTTGGTGTCCCATCAACGGTTGGCGTCACTTATAGCACAGGAAATTTTGACACTGAAATAAAATTTCACACCACCTTTGGCCTTGGTGGAATTTTGGCAAATTCCTTCTTAGATAAAGTGTCTGATGCAGCTTTAACTACAAGTGAAAAATTCTCCTATGGCAACAAGCTTCTTTCTGGACTCTCTCTTGGAGCTTTCTATAAAGTAATAGCTTCAAACAAGGTAGCTTTTCTTGCCGGAGTTGATGCAACCTTTCTACACGCTTCCAGTAAAGAAGGCGTTATTAGCCACTTCACAACAGGAGATCTTGGACTCTTCAATATCAACCTAAAATTAAATTTCAACCTTACTGCACACAACAATATCTTTATAAAGACTGGCTTTCCCCTTTTTGCCTACTTAAACTATGGAGGAGAGAAGAACAACACAAACTATTGTGGTTTTGATTTCTGGGCTTTTCTTCCTACCGCAATGGTTGCTGCAGAAGAAGGAAATTATGTTGATATAGAAGCAAAAACCCTTGCCCTGATTTTTGCAGCTATCGATTTTAAACTTGGATATTCGTATAGCTTTTAGGAGGAAATGATGAAAAACTTTTTACTTTTATTACTTCTGATTCCTCTTTTAGTTTCCTGTCAGCAATTTGAACTGACTGAAGCAAAAGCTTCCTATGATAGTGTTGTTTTCATAGGCATTGACGGAGCTGGAAGCTGTTTGGGCGCTTCTTCTGAATTTGCAGAAATCTTTTCCACCAACTCCGCTTGGACAAGTACGGCAACCAGCGAAATGCCCTCAGCCAGTGCACAAAACTGGGGATCTTACCTTCATGGAGTAACTCCTCAAAAACACAATTGTGTTAACGGAAGCTTGGCCTGTGAACGTTTTCCTTACCCACAGTATCCAAGCGTATTTAAAATTCTTAGAGAAGTATATCCAGACTCAAAACTTACTTCTTTTTCAGAATGGAATGCAATTAATTATGGCTTAATTGAACCTTCTGCTAAGGTTTATAAATCCTCTGATAAGAGATTCTGTGCAACTGTTCACTCAACCCAAGAGATAGAAGATATGACTTTGAATTATCTGAAGAGCAACACACCCACTTTACTCTTTGTCCACTTAGACAATGTAGATGAGACAGGTCATTCAAAAGGCTATGGCAGTGCTGAATACCTAGTAGAAGTTCAAAAAGCTGTGCAGTTCATAAAAAAGGTTGACCAGGCCCTTGATTACAGCAAAACCCTTCTCATTGTTGCTACAGATCACGGTGGAATTGACAAAAACCACGGTGGAGATACCCCTCAAGAGAGAAACATAACCATAGCAATAAAGGGAAAGACAATAACCCAACAGACTTTAGACTCAAAGGTAATGCCAAAAGACATTACCCCTGTCATACTAAAAGCACTGGGAGTTAAGAAACCAACTTTTATGGAAGGTGAAATTCCAGAAGGCCTGACTATTTAATTTGCATTAAATCTATTCTGTGCCCAAGGGTAATGCAGACAGCATTTTTCTTGTTGTAAAGGTCAAAAGCTGCTTCAAGAGAAGCTTCCAACTGAAGGCCTGGGGCGTAAAGGTAAGCGGCCTCTGCATTTAGCAGAATTGTTGCCATCTTGTTACCATAAAGCTTAAAGATGGAATTGTAGTCTATTACCCCAGCTTCTTCTGCCTTCTGGCCGTATAGAGAATCCAAGGTATATCCATCTCCTCTAACAAGAAGACCAAGAGATAATGAAGCTTCAAGGTTTGCATTACAGTAATCTGCTCTAAGTTCCTGATACAAAGAATTAAGACCATACTTAAAACCAAGATACATGGCATTTGGCTCACGTATTATGGATTCTCCGTCTGTATAAAGAGGTACGGTAAACTTTCCAGGATATGAATCTCTATTATAGATGTATGGATTGCAGAAATAGATTTCATAGGTAAAGTTAAGCCCACTCTTAAACTCAAAAGTCTCTGAGGAGAGTTTATAAAGCTCTGAACTATCCTTAAGCGTTGTTGCCTCTTGTCCATCAAGAACATGCCACTGAAGGCCTCCTCCAACACCAAAGGCTGTTGGCTTTCCTTTCTTTCCCTCCGTTGGAAGACTAAAATCATCCATCACAAACTCACCAAAAAGTCTAATTTTTCCAGCCTTTCCTAGATTTATAAGACCTTCAATATCAAAGAAAGCCATTACGTTTGAACCGTCTTGATAGAGGTTGTGATAGACACTAAAAGGATTTATATCAACCAAATCTGGATATCTGTTTTTTTTGTTATCATCATTTTCATCGCCATATATTAGGTTCAGCTCTCCAATGCTAAAGCGGAAAGAGTCCCAGCTCCAGCCTACCCTGTGCGCAGCCACAGACTTAGAAGGGACATAACCCGTTACACCATTACGTAAAGCCAGTTTATTCATGCAAATATAAACATAGTTATAATTAAACGTTCCGCTTTTCAGCTCTGTTTTGTAGTCCGCCCAAATATTATCTAAAGACGGAACCTCACCACTTATTGCAAGCTGATGTTTTCCAGGACCCCAAGATATTGGTCTTCTTCCAAGGGATATATAGAACTTTCCCAAAGAAGCCTCACCGTAGGCATAACGTGGGAAATTTAAATCTAAAATATCATTAAGAGTATCGAGTTTATAGGGAAGGTTGGAATAGAAGGTTCTTCTGTAAAAAGAATTTAAGGTCTGTCTGAGGTCTATGTCAAAAACAATGTTAACATGCTCATCATCAACTCTAAAGCCAATATCAAAAAAACTGTCTCTGTCAAAGTAGCGGTAATAGACATCCTGAATTGTGGTGTAAAAGCCCCTATTCTTATATTCCTCGCTATCCGCTTTTATCTTTCCCAAGTCAAACTGAGGAAAATTATCATACAACAATTGAGGATTAGCCTTACCAATAAAAGCAACTGAAGCAAACAAGGAAGCTGACACCAAAAGAATTAATACCAATAAAGAAAATGTTTTTTTCATTTAAACTCCAAAACTGCTAGAAATTATATGGAAATAAAGGCTATTGCAAAAGTCAAATTTAGGGCAATATTAGAACAAATTTGAGGAGTTTTGTATGAAAGAATTACTTCATGGTTTTCAGTTAACAAGAGAAAAAGAGCTCAAAGAGCTAGACGCAACCTTATATCAGTACCAACACGTCAAAACCGGCTTGGAGTTGGTTTGGCTAAAACGGGACGAAGAAAACAAGACTTTCTGCATAGCTTTTGAGACCCTGCCAGAGAACGACACCGGCGTTTTCCATATTCTTGAGCACTCCACCCTCTGCGGCTCTGAAAAATTCCCCGTCAAAGAACCTTTCGTGGAGCTACTTAAGAACTCCATGAATACCTACTTGAACGCTCTGACCTTCCCAGACAAGACCTGCTATCCCGTTTCCAGTAAAAACAGCAAAGACTTCCTGAACTTGGTAGAAGTCTACTTGGACGCCGTCTTTGCCCCTTCAATCTACAAAAAACCTGAAATCTTTCACCAAGAGGGCTGGCACTATGAATTCTCCCCAGCCGGAACCGCCTCCTACAACGGCGTTGTCTTCAACGAGATGAAAGGCGTCTACTCTGACCCCGATGAACTTACCGAATACGCCGTAAACAAGGCCCTCTACCCCGATAATTCCTATAAATTCGACTACGGTGGAGACCCCTCACAGATTCCAAACCTAACCTATGAAGAGTTTTTAAATACCCATAAGCGCTTCTATTCCCCCTCCAATGCCTACGTAATTCTTGATGGTAACGTAGACTTGGATGCGGTCTTAAAGCTCCTAGAAGAGGATTATTTGAGTAAAATCCAGCCGGGCAAGCGCCTAGCGCCACCCGCTATGCAAAGGCCAGTAAATATCGGGTTAGTTGAGGCAGAGTATGCAGTTGACTCAGAAGAAGAGGTAGATGGCAAGGCAAGATTAGTCTTTGGCGCTGTCATTGGCACGTACGCGGAAAGAGAAAAGTTTGTGGCGTCCGAGATTTTGTCGGAGGTTTTGTGCGGGGACAACCATGCGCCTTTGTGTAAGGCGGTCTTGGAAAGCGGGCTTGCAGAGGATGTTATCATGGAGGCTGAGGGGGAGGTGCTTCAGCCAAATCTCAAAATAGAGCTTAGAAATCTCAAAAAAGAGGAGGCCAAAAAGGCTGAAGCTTTGGTCTATTCGGTTTTGCGGGAGGTTGCAAAGAAAGGAATAGATAGGCAAGCGCTTGAAGCTGCCATTGCAAATCAGCAATTTAAGATGAAGGAAGGGCCAGATTTCTATACTCAGGGAATTTCCCTTGCTTTTGACGTGCTTTCAAGCTGGCTTTATGGTGGCGCTCCAGAGGCAAATCTTGAGTGTGACAAGCTGTTTGAGAGCTTAAAAGAAAAGGCAAAACAGGGCTGGTTTGAAAAGTTAATTGAAGAACTTTTGCTCAATAACCCTCATTCTTGTAAGATTTTAATGCTTCCTTCCCCTACTCTTGGGCAAAGAAGAGTTGAGGCGGAAAAGAACCGGCTTTCTTCAGAGCTTAAAGCTATGGAGGAAAATAAAATACAACTTCTTAAGAAAGAACAAGAGGAGCTTAAAAAGTGGCAACAAAGTGAAGATACTCCTGAGAATCTGGCAACCATGCCAAGTCTTTGCCTTACAGATGTAGATCCAGAGCCAGAGAAAATACCAACAGAGGTTGCCTCTGAGGATGGAATCTGCGTTCTTAAACATCAGCTTGGCCATAATGGAGTTTTCTACTGCAACCTCTATTTTGATGTAAATGGCTTTTCTGAACAGGAATATTCACAGCTGTCCTTACTTTGTGAAGTTTTAGGCCAGCTTGAAACTAAAAAGTACTCCCCTGATAAACTTGCAACTAATATTCGCAGACTCTTTGGCACCTTGCAGTTTAATGTCACTTCTTTTGAAAATGCGAAGAACGAAACTCAAACAAAACTTTGTGTAAGTTACAGCGCTCTCAAGGAAAATGCAAAGCAAGCGCAAGAGCTGGTTCTCCATATTCTGCAAGAGTCTTTGTTCACAAATTCAAAAGAAATTAAAGATTTAATCAACCAACGCAAGGTTGAGCTCTACCAGGAAATAATGCAAGCAGGCTCCTCGTATGCCCTTGGTCGCCTTGCTGCTTCTTGCACGGTATCTGGTGTAATTAATGAGCATTGCAACGGAATTTCCTATTATCAATATTTGAAAACTCTTAGCAAAACCAAGAACTTTGATTTCTTGCAGGCTCTTGCAAATAAAGTTTTCTGCTGGAAGAACTTAATTACTAGCTATACTGGCGACTTCCCTACTTTTGAAGTCTCAGTTTGGAAAGCTCTACCAGAGGAAAGGGTAAACGAGTATTCAAGAGGGATTGCCCCAATTAAACCTTACGGAGTCAGAAAAGAAGGCTTTAGCATCCCTTCAGATGTCTCTTATGCCGCTTTAGGAGGGACTCTTAAGTGTACGAGCCAAGCTTTTGGAAAACTAGCTCTTGCTTCTCATATCATTAGCCTTGAGTATCTGTGGAACGTAATTAGAGTCCAAGGAGGAGCCTATGGCACAACCCTTTCTGTAAAAGAATCGGGCTTCTGTGGCTGTGACTCTTACAGGGACCCTTCCGCCGCACAATCCTTGAAAGCCTTTGTGGCCTCAGGCGCCTTTTTGGAGAAAGTCCTAGCCCCAAAAAGAGATCTCACCGGCGCCATCATTGGAACTATAGCGGAAACCTCCCCCTTCCGCTCCACAAAGCAAAAGGGCCAATATGCCGATTCTCTTTATATCAGAGGCCTAAGTTATGCCGAGCTTTGCGAAAGAAGAAAAGAGCTCTTAAGCGCAACCCCAGAGACCTTGCTTCCTGTGGCCAAGAGTTTGCAAGCCACCCTGAGCAAAGCCAGTAGCATCTGCGTCATTGGACCAAAAGAGCAACTAGCTAAGTGCGAAGAACTAAAAGTCATCGGGCTTTAAGGCTGTGCCTTGACGGGTTTAGTGAGGCTCTTAGTTGGCATCTAGTTGGCTTAGTGGGCATCTAGTTGGCTTAGTGGGGCTAGTGGTCGGGCTAGTGGGCTTAGTGAACCATTTAGTGAGCTTGGTGAGCCATTTAGTTGGCTTAGTTGGCAGATAGTTGGCTTAGTGAGGCTAGTGAGGCTTATGCCAGTAGCATCTAGATGGCTTTG
>CAVCYP010000027.1:0-22698 GCA_963606545.1 Sphaerochaetaceae bacterium | reverse complement strand
CTCCTTCTTCTGACATAATAAAAAAAGGGCAGACATTCGCCTGCTCAGGTTATGTTCTTCTTTTTCTTTAAATCTTTTAGACCCTTTTAAGATACCACAAAAAAAAGGGTTAGGCAAGTTTTGATTTTAGTTTTCTTTGGTAGGAAATGGTAAATTTTGGTCAAAAACTACAAAATTTGTTGCAAAATACTTTAGAAATGTTAAGTTTTTTGCATTAAAAAGCTTCTAAAAATGAAAAAATAATGTTATAAATTAAGTATGGAAAGAAAAGTAGTTGTAGCGCCATCGGTTTTATCGGCGGATTTTTCAGATATACGTGGTGCGCTTAGAGATATAGACCAGAGTGGAGCTCCGTGGGTTCACTTGGATGTGATGGATGGGGTTTTTGTTCCAAATATCACGTTTGGGCCTAAATTCATTGAAGATATCAGGGAGCATTCAGATAAGTTCTTTGATACGCATTTGATGATTGAGAATCCTCTGCGTTATATTGAACAGTTTGCAAAGGCTGGCTCGCAGGCTATTACGGTGCATTATGAGGCTTGCAAGGCAGTTAGTCCTGATAATGTCCTTGAGACTTTGAAGCAGATTCGTACTTTGGGCTGTCTTGCAGGACTTTCAATTAAGCCAGATACCACTGTAGGTGAGATTACTGACCTTTTAGATTATGTTGATTTGGTTCTTATAATGAGTGTTAATCCTGGTTTTGGTGGGCAGAGTTTCATGCCTAACAGCCTAGATAAGATTAAAGAATTAGTTCAACTAAGAGGTTCTAGAAAGTACGTAATTTCAATTGACGGCGGAATTAATGAAAAAACTATTCCATTGGTTTATTCGGCTGGAATTGATGCTGTTGTAACTGGTTCTGCGTTCTTTAAGGCTCCAGATAAGAAGCTTTTTGTGGAAAAAATGAGCTTTGGTGGGTGTCTGGCATGAAAGCAGTAGTTCAGCGGGTTAAAAATGCAAGTGTAACTGTTGACGGCAGTGTAACTGGTTCAATTGAGAACGGACTATTGATTTATCTGGGCGTTGCCAATGAAGATGATGAAAAGTTGTGCGTTAAAATGGCCAACAAGATTGCTAAAATGAGAATCTTTGAGGATGCTGATGAAAAAATGAATCTCAGCGTTCAGGAGGTAGGTGGAAGTATTCTTGTTGTCAGTCAGTTTACGCTGTATGCTAATCTTCATAAGGGCAATAGGCCTTCCTATGATGGGGCAGGTGAACCAAGACATGCTGAAAAGCTTTATGAGTACTTTATTAAAGCCTTTGAGGAGCTGGGATTTACTGTTGGTCATGGTAAATTTGGTGCACACATGCATGTTCAGTATGAAAATGACGGGCCTGTGACAATTTTGATGGATTCAAAAGATTTATTTGGTATTTGATTTGGATATTCGGGAGTATTAAATGGCTAAAGAAAAGATTTCTGAGAACAATGGAAATGATGTCTTGAAAAATAAGTTAGAAGCGTTGGAAGCAGCAAGACAGCAGATTGATAAAGAATTTGGCAAGGGCTCATTGATGAGACTGGGTGACAGTTCTTATGCAAAAAACATTGAAGTAATCCCATCAGGCTCAATTTTGCTGGATGAAGCCTTGGGGGTTGGCGGGTATCCACGTGGTAGAATTATTGAAATCTACGGCCCAGAATCTTCTGGTAAAACAACCCTTGCTTTGCACGCAATTGCAGAGGCTCAAAAGGCTGGTGGAATTGCTGCCTTCATTGATGCTGAGCATGCACTTGATCCAACTTATGCCAAGAAATTGGGCGTAAATACTGATGAGCTCTGGATTTCTCAGCCAGATAGTGGAGAGCAAGCTCTTGAAGTAGCTGAGTCTTTGGTTCGCAGTGGCGCTGTAGACATTATTGTTGTTGACTCTGTTGCAGCACTCACTCCTCAAGCAGAACTTGAAGGAGATATGGGAGATTCTCACATGGGCCTTCAGGCAAGGCTTATGAGCCAGGCTCTAAGAAAGCTCACTGGTATTCTTGCTAAGAGTAAGACTACAATCATCTTCATTAACCAGATTAGAATGAAGATTGGGGTTATGTTTGGAAACCCAGAAACTACAACTGGTGGTAACGCTCTTAAATTCTACAGCTCGGTAAGAATGGATGTTCGTAAGATTGAGACCATTTCAAAGGGCTCAGATGAGTTTATTGGAAACAGAGTTCGTGTAAAGATTGTTAAGAACAAGGTTGCTCCTCCATTTAGAAAGGTTGAACTTGATCTATATTTTAATGAGGGTATTTCTTACGCTGGTGGAATTCTTGATGGTGCTTTGAAATACAACTTTGTAGAGAAGACCGGTTCTTGGTATTCCTACAATGGTGAGAAGATTGGTCAGGGTAGAGACAATGCAATTGCTTTCCTTAAGCAGAATACAGATGTTCTTGCTGAACTTGATGGAAAGCTTAGAATTGCCATGTTTGGAGGTGCTGAAGCACCTGTTGAACAGCCTGCTGACTAAGCAGGCCTTTAGCTTAATGCTTTACTATGGTTGATTTTCACATTCCTGCTCAAAATTTTGATGGTCCTCTTGATGTTCTTTTGCATCTGATTCAAAAGGCTGAGGTGAACATCTATGACATTCCAATTGCAATGATTACAGACCAATTTCTAGAGTATTTGCATAATGCAGAAGGAATTGGCCTTCAGGATTTGTCGGAATTTTATAAGATGGCTGCGGAGCTTATTTGGATTAAAAGTCAAATGATGCTTCCTGTGGAAGTAGAGTTTGATGAAGAATATACGGACCCAAGAGAAGAGCTTGTAGAGCGTCTTTTGGAGTATTCAAAGTTTAAAAAATACTCAGAGCTTCTCATGGGCACAGATAAATCAGATGAGTTGAATATTGAAAGAAAGCCTTCTGAATTTGTAGTCCCATTTTCAGATGAAGAACTTTGGGAAAATGTCACGGTTCAGGACTTACTGGAAAGCTATGCCAGCCTGATGAAGAACTATAACTTCATAGAAGAAAAAGTCTTTAATATCTATGAAGATGTATCTGAAAAAGAAAAAGTTGCACTTATGAATGAGCTTTTTGAGACTAGGGATACCATAATGTTCTCTGACTTATTCGTAAAGAAAACTCCTGAGCATGTAATTTGTTCTTTTCTTGCTGTCCTTGAGGCGGTTAAGGACAAGATGATTCTAGTAGATCAACCAGTTCCTTTTGGAGATATGACCCTAACCAAACGTCCAATAGATTGGAACCCAAATCTTGCAGATGACTATGACAATCAGTATGACGAGATTGTTGAAAATAAACTTGAAGACAAAGACAACTTCTCAGTTGTAATAGATGACTAGATTTTGGGTTTAATATATAATTCGACTCATGACTTTAACTGAAAACGCTAGACTTATAGAAGCCGTGCTCTATTTGGAGAATGAACCTCTATCTGTAGAGAGACTCTGCACCATGACCGGGCTAAGTGAAAAAGATGTAAAAGCTGCACTTTCTGAACTTTCTGAGGTTTTTTATGCAGATGACCATGGATTAGCTCTAGTTGAGTCTGCAGAAACTTTCTCTTTTGTTCCATGCTCCAATTTGAATGACAAACTCAGAGCCTGTTACGGAAAACGTATTGATAAACGCCTATCTAAAGCAGCAATGGAAACCTTGGCAATTGTAGCTTATTCTCAACCTATAACCAGAGGAGAGATTACTAAGATTAGGGGAGTTGTATCTGATTCAATCATCAGGATTCTCAGGGAAAGAGATTATATTAAAGTCGTTGGCAGAAAGGACGTACAAGGACATCCCTGTCTTTATGGAACAACAAGAAAATTCCTTTATACTTTTAAGCTTGAAACCATTAGTGCGTTGCCAAAGCTTTCTGAAATAGATAAACAGAGGTTTGAAAAAGAAGATGAAGATTGAGTATCCAATTAGATTACAAAGTTATTTGGCAAAATGTGGTGCCGGTTCAAGAAGAGGTTGTGAAGAGCTCATTACAAGCGGTCGTGTAAAAGTTAACAATAAACGGGTTACTGAACTTGGAACAAAAGTTAATGAAGATGACATTGTTTATGTTGATGATGTCTTAGCTGAGCCAGAGGAAAAGAGTTATTACTATTTGCTCAATAAACCTAAGGGTTTTGTCTGTACTAACTATGACCCAAACGAGACAGCATATGCAAGAAATCTGTTAGACGTTGCTGAAAGAAATCTGCTTTTTAACGTGGGTAGATTAGATAAAGATTCTCAAGGCTTAATTATTTTCACAAATGATGGAGATTTTGCAAACCTAATCATGCATCCGTCTTCACAAATTGAAAAAGAATACATTGTTAGAACAGATCTTGAGATTCAAAAAAAGGATATGGATGACGCCTATAGAGGTTTAATAAAACCTTATAGAATCAAAAGTTATAAACTTATTGACAAAAGAGATGCTTCTGTTGTTTTAACAGAAGGCAAAAATAGAGAAATCAGAAACCTTTTTGGTGAAATGGGTTATGAAGTAAAGAAACTTACCAGAATCAGAATTGGCAAAGTTGAGCTTGGAGATTTACCAATAGGTAAGTACAGAAGGCTGACAAAGCAGGAAGTAAATTCTTTGATTGCTGATTCAAAAAAAACAGCAAAGAAACCTAGTAAGAATACAGGAGATAATCATGATAGTCGCAATTGATGGGCCCGCAGGAGTTGGCAAGAGCTCAATTGCCAAGATGATTGCTGATAGGCTTGGACTTTATTATCTTAACTCTGGAAATTTTTACAGGGGAATAACCTACAGAATTCTAAATTTAGGATTGGATCCTTCCAACAAAGAAGACTGCATAAAAGCCGCTGAAGGTGCCAGCTTTGATGTTATTGATGGACATTTCTACTTGGACAATGAGAGCGTAGAGGATAAACTTCATCATCCATCGATTGACTTATGGGCATCAAAGGTATCGTCTGTTCCGGAAGTAAGGACAATTGTGAATGACAGAATTCTTGCGCTAACAAAAAAACTTAGCATTGTGGCAGAGGGTAGAGACATGACAACTGTTGTTTTCCCTAATGCTGAACACAAATTTTTCTTTGATGCATTGCCAGAAATTCGGGCTAGAAGACGTTATGAGCAAAATCCTGAAGTCATGGATTATGAGACAGTGTTGAAGGAAATAAATGAACGGGATGCAATTGACAGAAATAAGCCAGTTGGAGGCTTAAAAATTGCGTCAGATGCCACATATATAGATACATCATACTTGACCATAAACCAAGTTTGTGAGAAAGTGTTAGGAGCCGTAAAAGGCAAAAAAGTAGAAATATAAAGGATCAGGAGAAAGAAAAAGTGTCTGAAGAAAGAGAAATGGAAAACAAAGATACTGACATGCAGAGTGTCTTGCAGGAGGAGTATCTAAAATCTCTTGATGGAATCGAGGACGGTCAGCTCGTTACCGGTACTGTGGTTCAGGTCAATAACGAGTATGTGTTTGTTGACGTAGGTTATAAGTCGGAAGGCAGAATCCCAATGGATGAGTTTGATGAAGTCCCGTCAATTGGAGATTCCGTTACAGTTCTTATTGTCAATAAGGAAGGAAAGGGTGGTCAGGTCATCATTTCCAAGAAAAAGGCTGATGTTAAGGCTAGAGGCGAAGAACTGAAGGTTGCTGCTGAGGAAAAAACTCCAGTAGAAGGAAAGTTCGTTAAGGTTATCAACGGTGGTTATGAAGTAGATCTTGGTACTGACTACTATGGTTTCTGCCCACTTTCAAAGGCTGATATTGTTAGAACAGAAAATCCAGAGTCCCTCCTTGGACTTTCAGATTATTTCATCATTGAAAAGTTCCACGGCGGAAACAAGCTTAAGAGCGTTGTTTCAAGACGTGATTATCTTGAAAAGAAAATTAAAGAGAACAAAGAGAAATTCTTCTCTACTGTTAAGGTTGGTGACGTTGTAGAAGGTGTTGCAAAGTCCTTCACAAGTTTTGGTGCTTTCATTGACCTTGGTGGTTTTGATGGTCTTCTTCATTTGAATGACATGTCTTGGGGCCATGTAAGCAGACCTCGTGACTATGTCAAGAAGGGTGAAAAGATTAGACTCAGACTCATTAACATTGATCCTGAGACCAAGAAGATTAATCTTTCTCTCAAGCACATGCAGCAGGATCCATGGGCATCCTTTGAAGAAAACTTCAAGGTTGGTGATGTTGTTACAGCTCCTGTAACAAAGATGACAACTTTTGGTGTTTTCATTGAAATTGCTCCTGGTATTGAAGGTCTTGCTCATATTTCTGAGCTCAGCTGGACAAAACGCATCAACAATCCTAAAGAAGTTCTCAACATTGGTGATGTTGTACAGTGCAAGATTCTTGGTTACGACCTTGATAAGAAGCGCGTTTCACTTGGTATCAAGCAGCTTGAAGCCAACCCATGGGATACAATTGAAGAGAGATATCCTCTTAATACAGTTCTTTCTAGACCAGTTGTCAAAGTTACAGCCGCAGGTGCATTTGTTAATTTGGAAGAGGGCATTGATGGCTTCCTCCACATTGATGATGTTTCTTGGACAAAGAAAATTAAGTCTATGTCAGCATTCTGCAAAGAAGGTGACATTATTGATGTTACAGTCATTAAGGTTGAACCAGAGCACCGCAGAATTAAGCTTGGTGTAAAGCAGCTTGAAGCCAACCCATGGCAGACCCTTAAGCAGCAGTATTCTAAGTTCTCCACAATCACCGGTACAATTTCTAACATAACTGAGGTTGGTGTTTTCGTGAAGGTTCCTGGCGATATTGAAGGTTTGATTAGCAAATATGCTCTTGTTGGACCAGATGAAGAATATACTGATGAAGTTCTCAAGCGCTTTAACGTTGGTGACACAGTATCAGCAATGGTGCTTGACATTAATCCTCAGCAGCACAAGCTTGCTCTTTCTATCAAGGAGCTTAAGAAGCGTGAGCAGCAGTCTGAAGTTGCTAAGTACATGTCAAATTCTGATGATGATGACACAGTTACATTTGCTGATTTGATTTCTTCACGTGAGGAGAAATAAGCATGAAGAAAAAACTAAGAAAGGAAGAGGAGAAATCCGTTGAGCAGAAACTGGTAAACGGTATCTCTGCATTCTTTGAGAAGAATCTGAAGACAGTTATCATTGCAGTTGTAGCAGTAGTAGTTGTTGTTCTTGCTGTTGTCATAATTGTTGGTTCTACCTCAAATTCAAAAGATTCAGCTCAGATTAAGATTTCTGAGATGGAAGAGAAGTATTCAGAGCTCCTTTCTGCTGAAGAGCCAGATTGGGATTCTTATGAAACAGAGCTTTCAGCTTTGGTTAAAGGATCTTCTTATCCATCGGTTAAGGCTTCTTACCTTCTTGGTTTGGCTCATTACGACCAAGAAGAGTACGCTGAGGCTAGCGCCGCTTTCAAGAAAGCTTACGAGTTGAATAAAGATATCTACCTTGCACCTTTAGCTTTGGTTAACGAAGCTGCCTGTGAAGAAGAGCTTGGTAATACAAGTGTAGCTATTGAGCTTTATAACCAGATTGCAACCAGCTACCCAGAAAGTGGTGTTGCAGCAAAGGCTCTCTTCAACCTTGGTAGAATTTATTACCAGCAGGGTAACACTGAACTTGCAAAAACCGTCTTTGAGCAAGTTTCAACCGATTATCCAAACTCTGAATACGGAAAGCTTGGTAAGAACCTGGCAAACGTACTTTAAGGTTTAACTGACATGAAAATGTCATACAGACATCGTTTAGCATTAATTCTCATAATTGCTACTACGGTGTCTGTTTTTTTATGTCTAACTTCTTGTGGTATACCAACTTATTGGCAACCATCAAAATCCAGCGTCATAAGCAAAAGTAGTAGCTCCTCTGATTCTGAAATCAAATTCAACGTTAATGTAAACTTTTACTCAGACGACACTGGCTCTAATGCTCCCAAAATTGGTCTTGCGCTCCTATACGTCTATTCCGACACCCAATACACAAGTGGCTTTTCCTCAGAACTTGTCAAAGAATTCAACACGAATTACCGCGGCACAATTCCCAACGGCGTCTCAACCCTAACAAGCGAACCTGACACCGCAATCTGGACCTTCACAGTCAGCGACGTTACTTACAACGTCTATGCTTTTGACGGCGCAATTTCTGCCCCAAACTATAACTTTGACCTCTCCTCTAATACCGATATTTCCAAGTCTTTCTCTTTGAAACTTGCTTCTGAGGTGGATAAGGTTGAAATGTATGTTGATGACACCTTGGACAGTACCTTAAGCTTTGGGCTTGAGAGTTCAAACCTATCAAAACTTCAAAATTCGTCTTATATTCATGTCTATGCTGCAATTAGTGCCCAAGGTTCTAATTATAGCAACATCTACTGGTCAGACCTAACTTATGTTGGCTCTTTCTCCGCTTTTAATTTAGATAACAATTAAAGGCACCAGCATCTCATCTTCAGTTAGTCCTGCATGAACAGCAACAAATTCATGTTCAGACTTGTCTAGGGCAAGCGAGTACTTATCTTTGGCTATTAGAAGGATATCCCCTAAAAGCTCGTCTACCATTGGATGTGGTGTGCCATGCCCAAAGAGTCCACTTGCTAAGAGGCTCTTTCTATCATACAGATCAAAGTAATTGGCTAAGTCGCACTTGGCAAAGTAAGTCTTAAAGCGCTCAACATCTGTAATAAATAGGTTTGTCGCTCTGTTTTCCATGGAGTAAGAACGCTTAAGTAGCGAATAGAGGTTAGGGTAGTCCTTCAAATATACGTACTCTGTGTCTATTAGACCGTGATCTGCCACTAGAATAAAGAGCGTATCCTTTGGTTTGTCCTCTGTCAGTTCCTGGACGAACTTATCAAGGTTTTGCTCAACTGCAAGTGTAGCTGAGTCTTGTACACCAAATTCATGCATGGTAGAGTCCGGATCTGGCCAGTAGCAGTAGATGTAATTTCTTCCAGTACATGAGATTACAGACTTAATTGTTCTTTTCATTTGTGCTAAGGTCAGGTTTTTGTCCAAGTAGGTGGCAAGGTGAGTGAACTTGACATCAGGATTTTGCTGAACTATTTTGTCACCAATATTGACGTAAGGCATGTACTTCTTAGCCAGATTTATGTTGCCAACTTGCTGTCCATCACTTTGTCGTAGGTTAGTGAAGGTGGTGACAATATCGTCAATTTCTTTGAAGTAGCTGAACCAGCCTAGCCAACCGGTTTCCAAGGGGGTTAAGCCACTGGAAACAGAAGTGGTGGCTGCAACTGTAGTAGGAGGAAAAGTGGAGCTTAGACTTCTAACTAAATGTTGGCGTAAGTAACTATTAGGCTTTAAGTTACGCTTAATTAGATTATAACCAAAGCCATCAAAGAGCATATAAACTACGTTACGTGGTTTTTTTGATTCTAGAATTTCATCCAGCTCTTTCAAGCTCTTATGTCCTGGGTTTTCCACGTTAAAATAGCGTAGGACAGAGGTGCTGACGCTTACAAGACTTTCATCATAATTTGGAAACATATTATCTCCTTAATTTTTCATTTTATCAGATAATTAGATGAACGTGGGGAAAAATTAAAATTGGATATAATACATATTCTGTTAAATTGGAGGAGTAGAAATAGCTTGCTGCTGAACAATAAAGATTTTCATGTGTGCGAAAAAAGCAAAAGTTGTTTTTTCGCATAAATTGCTTATAGACATAGCTCAAATGCCAGTTCAGATTTCAAACTAAATTCCAGATAACTCTTTAACAAAAAATAAAAAAGATTATAATTAGTTCAGTAAAAATTAAAGGAAAAAAGAATATGAACGATTATCAGTACATTATTCACAACAATGGAGACCTCTCCAAGAAAAATCAGGAAAATGCAAAGAAGATGTTTCCAGTGGAAATTGCTCGTGAAGCTAGAAAGTTCCACAGACAGATTCCAGGATATAGAATGACCCCACTGGATGCTATGCCAAATTTGGCCCACATGTTGGGCCTTGGTGGTATTTATATAAAGAATGAAGCAATGCGTCTTGAACTTAATTCGTTCAAAGTCATGGGTGGCTCATTTGCTATTTATAGATTCATGAAAAAATACCTTGGAATGGAAAATCAGGAGCTAAGTTTTGAGTATCTAACCAGCAAAGAATGCCATGACAAGGCTGGCGATATTGTTTTCTGCTCAGCAACAGACGGAAACCACGGTCGCGGACTTGCTTGGGCAAGTCATATGCTTGGCCACAAGTGCAAAATCTATGTACACTCAGAGACTAGCCAAGCACGAATTGATGCTATAAAAAAATATGGCGCTGAAGTAACTAGAGTTAAGGGCAACTATGATGATGCTGTCCGTAAGGCAGCAGAAGATGCAAAGAAAAACGGCTGGTATGTTATTTCTGATACTTCTTGGCCAGGCTACTCAGAAATCCCAACTTGGATTATGCAGGGCTATACCTCAATGCTACTTGAGGCACAGGAACAATTTGCAGGCATGGGCATCCAAAAGCCAACTCATGTGGTTGTCCAAGCCGGCGTTGGTGCATTGGCCGCCTCTGTTGTAGGCTTCTACACCGCCCTCTTCCCAAACGACCCACCACTTTTCATTGTTGTTGAGCCAGACAAAGCCGCCTGCGTCTACGAATCCATTAAAGCTGGCGACAACGCTTGCCACAGCGTCAAGGGCGATTTAGACACCATCATGGCCGGTCTAGCTTGTGGCGACCCCTCACCTATCGCTTTTGACATCCTTAACAACAATGCCGATATTTTCATTAAAGTCCCAGATTACGTTGCAGCCCGCGGTATGAGAATCCTCTCTTGCCCACTTAAGGGAGATCCGTTCATCATCAGTGGCGAAAGCGGCGCTGTCCCTCTTGGAGCTCTCTATTCTCTCTTAACAGAGAACGAGGACTCTGAGCTCAAAAAAGTCTTGAATCTAAATTCAGACTCCGTTGTATTTATGGTTAACACAGAGGGTAATACTGACCCAATGCAGTTTAGACAGATAATCTGGGATGGACGTAATCCTGTTCCAAAGAAATATGTTACAAAAAGATAATTTATCTAAGGAGAAAGAATTATGAAGAAAGCTTTAATTGCTGTTTTAGCTGTTTTTATGGTTTTGTCACTTGTTGCATGTGACCAGACCGACAAGGTTTATGAGACACATGCTGAGTTTGTGAAGTATTCAGATATTAATACAAGCGTTGATAACTTATTCAAGTTGACTGTTTCTCTTTTTCGTGGTGGAGATGTTGATCTTAGTAAAACTTCTTTAACCTCCGCAAAAGTTGCAACACTTTGGAGTGAAATTAATCCACTAGCTAATGAAAATTACAATTATAATGTAACTGTTTCTGAAACTTCTGGTAAAGTTTCTATAACCTATACTGATGAAAATAATTACAGTGTAACTCTTAATAATGTAGTTATCTCATTCTCTTATGATATTGTTTCCGGGGAACAGAATATTGAAATAAATAAAATCGCACAGATTACACTTGATGGAACTTACTCTTCAAGTCTTAAAGATAACATCATCACTGTAAATGGAAAGGTTAAAGTTAACAGCATTTCTTATGAAATCTCTTATGCTCTTAACACTGTTAAATCACAACTAACATATGCAAAGGTTAATGGTAAAAAGGTTGATGTTAGATTCCTTAATGCCATTCTTCCAGATGTATCAAAAAAATCCAAATAATTGGGAGTGAACTATGAAAAAAGTATGTGTAGTAACCGGTGGTGGATCAGGCATGGGATTGGCTGCAGCCAAATTAATGCCAAATGACAGAATTATGATTGTTTCTGGCAGAACCGAGGCTAAGCTTACCAAGGCAGTTGATGAGCTTAAAGCAATTGGATTTGAAGCTTATGCAAAAGCTTGTGATACTTCTGACCGTGAAAGTGTTAAAGCTCTTGCTCAGTATGCCGCATCTCTTGGTGAAATTACCAATGTAATTCATGCAGCAGGTGTTTCTCCTGCAATGAATTATACTCCAGAACAGATTCTCAAAATTAACGCAATGGGAACTGTCTATGTTAATCAAGAATTTTCAAAGCTTATGCACAAAGGTAGCGTAATTATTGACATAGCTTCAATGTCCGCCTATGCAATGCCTGAGATGATGCTTCCAAAGAAAGCTTATCCACTTGCTGAAACCAACGAGACTCTTTTCTTTAAAAAAGCTCTCAAAATGGCTGGTCTTATCAAAGATACTTACCAGAAAAATGGACTTGCTTACTCTGTTTCCAAGAATTTTGTTACTTGGTACGCAGCAAAATGCGCCTTTGAATATGGTCCAAAGGGTATTCGTGTAGCTTCCCTCTCTCCTGGACTCATTGCCACAGACATGGGAAACCTAGAAACAGAGCACGGTGGTAATATGTTGGCTACTTCTTGCGAAGAAAGAATGGGTAAGCCTGAAGAACTTGGCTTTGCAATTGCTACTTTAGCAGATGAGCGCAATGGCTACCTTGCTGGTGTAGACATTCTCTGTGACGGTGGAACAATCCGCGGCCAGAAAGAGTTCAAGAAACCAAAGAAGCACTAATTTTATTGCTTGTATAAAGTAAAAGTCATCTTTTTCCCCTCAAAAAGGGCTTCAAAAGATGACTTTTCATCTTTTAAGCGCTAAAAACACCCATCCAAGATGACTTTTTCATTTCCAAACCAAAACAATGCGTTCATAACTTATACACCAAGCTCAGAGCTAGCTGGAGATCGCTCTGGCGAACGTTTTTTTCATTGCCGTAGTTGAAAATATCAAGGTAATTCAGCTGGGCTGAAGCAGTTAGATAGTCCAAGAAGGCGTAGGAGGCGTTAACCCCATAAATTAGACTGTATTGGACACTGTTGCGTACCGTTTGAGCATCTGGATACTTGTTGTTGGTAGAGGTATGGGTGGTGGTAGGAGAGTTGCCATTGGCTGAAAAATCAGCCTGCGTGCCACCAATGCGGGTCCAGTGTGTCCAGAGGTCGTGCGTGCCGTGGGCCATGAAGAAGACGTTGCCACCTAGGCGCAAGGTGAAGTCTGAGCTAACCCACTGCGCGTTAAGGTTTGCAACTAGTGCGTCTGGGCCGTAGGTGTAGCCAAGAACGTATTCGTCATAGGTGATGGCGTCTGAGCTGGTACTCCAGTTGCGGGTTGCAACAATGTAATCAATTCCGTAGTAGCCTATATCACTTCCAACTCCTTCTCTTAGATAGAGATACGGGTCAGTTTTTGCAAATTCAATTGAAGCTTGGAAAATTCCGCCTTTAAGTTCGAATGCACCTTGGACTCCAGCTAGGAAGCCCATAGCCGTAGGTACAGTTCTATTTGTGGCAGAAGGACCCTCTTCTACACCTGGGAAGGCAAATTCGTCCAGAATAACTTGTCCGTAAACGTTCAGGCCCTTGATAATTGTCCAATCTGCTTCCAAAGCAAAGGTTGAGTTTGAGTTGGATGCTGTATAATTATTATGGTTAAAATTAACTGGATTTAGTGCCCTAAAATCCAGCGTATTTGTTTCTGACATATACATTAAGCCCTCTGTTAAGGTGAGAGTTAGCTTATCCTTAAACAATCTTGCTTCTACGCGGTGAGCGGTATAAAACCTAAGGCCTTGAAGCGGGTTACCATAAGATGCGTCATAGGCATTCCAAGTGCGGGAACCAGAACTTCCAGCTGTTGCCCCTGAGCCCTTTCCATCTCCAAAGCCAGTCTCCCCAGTTGAACTATCTTTCCAGTAATTTAGCGAATGAGGAAAGAACGATACCAAGAACGTGTATTTATACTTATTTGAATAGGTTGTGTAACGAGCCATCTCATGATACGGCAAGTTATCGCTAATTGTTAGATTTCCTGTTTTCCCGGCACCCCAGTTCAAGCGTTCCCTTCCAGCTTCAAGACTCCAACCTGTTGCCCCGGCAGAAACGAACGCCCTATTTGGAAAATTGCCGTCAAAAAGCGATAAATCTAGCTCTAAATTCTGCAAGAAAAGCACATTTGTGCTGAGTTTACTCACACCCACTTCTTTTGAATAGGAATCTCCACTATGCACGCTATTTTGCAAGTTAAGTTCAAACCAAGCATAGAAATGATTTGCTGCCCACGTCTCCCAAATTGTCGAGAAAAATGGCTTTTGGCTGGTGGTACCATACACCCACTGCCCTCGCCCCTGAAATGCTTTTTCTTTTATTCCCTGCGTAGTTACCCGCTGGTAGCCATCTGTATTTGTGTGTGCATAAGCCTCCAGCGCCACCTGAAGAGTAAACTCCAAATCTATCCCTTTGGTCTTAATTGGGTGCTCCTCCAATACAGATGCTTTAACGGCTTCCAACATTTTAAGAAGAGTTTCACTTGTAACTTCAGCTTCAATGTTTTCTACCATTGAAAGTAGTTCGTCTCCACTCCAAGGACCAGTTGTGCTTGGCAAGGAATGTCCTTGTAGCAAATAGACATATTTTATAGCCTCATATTCCTGGCTTGTGGTTGGATAAATTTTTTGAAGATTGCTACTTTCACTTGAAGCTGAGCCATAAGTGGCACCTTGACTAGTTCCGGCAAATCCAAGGGCTAAAATAAGCATAACTTCTGCCACAATAATAAATAAACGTTTCATTTTCCTCTCCTTTTGTTCCTATATTAAATTTCAAATTTTGTTGATTTTTACCAAAACTTCACTTTACTCCTGCGCCTGTTATTGTTCCATTGTGAACGTTGATTTGAACCGCAATTGCATCTGCAAGCCGTTCCACATGGGAAATAATGCCAATGATTTTGTTGTTGGCTCCAAGCTTGTACAAGGTATTTATGGCATTATCTAGATAGTCTTGATCCAATGTTCCAAAGCCTTCATCCAAGAAGAAAGATTCAATCTTAAGATTGGAGGAATTCATGCTACTAAGACCTAGAGCTAAAGCAAGACTTGTGATGAAGGTCTCTCCGCCGGAAAGGCCATCTGCCGGACGTTGCTGTGCATTGTTATCGTTATCAATAACATCAAAGCTCAAGTCTCCTTTGTTGCTTGCAACAAGCGTGTACCTAGACGAGAAAGATCTCAGTTTCTCGTTAGCTTCCTTAATAAGACCTCTAAAGGTAATAAGCTGAGCATATTCCATGAACTTTTTGCCATCTGCAGCACCAATTAAATCATTGAGTTTAGACCATTTATCTAATTCTGTTTTAGCCTTATCTAATTCTAAAAGTTTTTTACTAAACCTACTCTTTTCAGCCTCATTGGAATCTAAAAGTTGCCTAATTGAACCAATAGTTTTTAAAGCCTCCTGTTGCTGGTTTGTAAGTTCAACCTTAATTTGATTAAGTCCATTTTCAGTTAGAATTGTGAAACGGTCTGCCTCCTTAGAAGCTAAAGCACAAAGTTTTAGGTTGCAGGCTTCCAATTGAGTTGCATTTTTTGTAACTTCAGTAAGTGCAAGTAAATAATTTTCATCACTCTGGGCTTTTGACTTCTTTAATTTCTTTTCAGTTTTATCTAAGTAATCCCGCTTTGAATTGGTATCGCCAGCAAATATTTTATTTCTTTCACTTAATTTTGCATCTAAAGCTTCTTTGGCAGTTGCATACCTATTTTGCTCCTGAGTAATCTTAGTGTTCAAATCACTAATGCTTTCCTTTAAGTTATTAATATCTGATGAAAGCAATGTCCTTTTATTATTCAACAAGGTAAGTTTTTCTTTATACTGTTTATAATTAATACTTCTAGTTTCTAGGACCGCAACATCATTGGTACCAAAGGGAGCAAAGCTTTCCTTGAGTTTTGTTTCAAGCTCCTTAAGCGTTTTAGTATCTGCTTCATATTCACCCTGGACTCTAGAAATATCGGCTTCCAGCTTTGAAAATTCTTGCTTTAGATTAGAAAGTTTGGCTTCCTCTTTGGTCATTGTAAGTTCAAGGGTTGCTTTCTTCTCAGACAGAGTACTAATCATATTGCTAACTTGTTGATAGGCCTTAATTAAGCTGTCTGTTTCTCTAATTTTTCTTGCTAGCTCGCTTTTTTCTGCCTCATGCTCGCTTAAAAAGGCTGCTGTCACAAAGGGGTGCTCTAGGGCGCCGCAAAGAGGACAAGCCTGGCCTTCTTCAAGCTTGGTGCGCGCAGTTTCGTAATCATCAATATTATCAATGCGGTCCTGTTGGCTATGTAAATTTTGAAGTTGAACGTTTAATTCTTCTGGTAATTTCCCAGCTAAAATGTCAGTTTTATCCTGAAGGGCCTTCTCTAATGCTGTTAAATTCGTAGCCGTATTATCCTTGGCGTTACTTACCGCTAATTCCTGTTTGGAAATTGAATTAAGACAGGCCTTTTTATTATTATCAAATTCATCAAGAGCAACTAAAGCTGCGTTAATGGTGTTCTTTTGAGTGGCCAAATTTTGTAATAGCGGTTTGCAGCCAGCTAAAACAATATCAAGGTTTTCATCTGTTTTATGTTCTTCTAAGTAGGTACTTATTTTCTCAAAATCCAAAGTACAAGAATCAAGATTAATTTGAGTTTTTCCTAATATTTGCTGTTTGTTGCTGCTATCAGTGACAAGCTTCTTAATGCCAGTATTAATAACCTCAAGGTTCTCCCTTGATACTTTTAGTGCGGCATCCATCATGTCAGCCTGGCGCAACATATTCTCTGTTTCTTCTTTCTCTTTTTCAAATTTTACTAGTTCTTCATCAGCCAATTTACACACGTTTTCACAGTCAGCTAGGTTGGAATAAAAATCTTTGCGGTCAATTAAAAGTTTTTCAAATTCTTTATACGTTTGAAGATACTCTTCAATTCTAGAGGTTTTTTCAACTTCAGTCTGCAAGGCTTCACATTGGTTTTTAAGGTTAGTACATTCTGACAGTTTTTCATTAATCTCAGAGTCAGATAACAAATTAATGCCATTTAATTCAGCTTTAAGGAGTTCGCACTTTGTTTTTTTCTCTTTGTGTAGTTCATAGGTCTTTTGAGAAATCTGTGAATAGATTTTAGTTCCCGTAATCTCTTCAAGAATCTTGGATTTTTCAGTCTTTGGAGCTTTGAGAAACTTATCAAAACTTCCCTGAGACAGAATTACTGTTCGTGAAAAACGGTCATAGTCTAGACCTGTAATTTCTTCAACTTTAGAAGACCATTCATTAATCTTAGAGCTATAAAATTCGCCAGTTGTAAGACATTGAAGTTTAACTTCTTGTTGTAAAAGATTACCATCAGCTTTTCCCCTAGCCTTTCTTTGGCTCCAGGTAGATTCGTATTTTATTTCATTAACAGAAAATATTACGCTTGAATAGCAATCTGCAGTCCCTTTTGTCAGGATAGGATTATTTGAACCATTTATGCTCTTAAATCTAGGTGTCTGTCCGTATAAAGCCAAGGAAATAGAATCTAGAATTGTAGATTTTCCACTTCCAGTATTTCCGGTAATAAGAAAGATTCCATTTTCAAGGATTTCTGGAGCCAGAAAATTAATCTCATGTTCCCCTTTAAGATTGTTAATATTTTTAAACTTAACCCTCTCAATTTTCATCTTGTCCCACCTCAACCTGTTTTACAACATAGTCAAACAAATCCAAGAGTTGCTCTTTTTCAGCACTTTCACGTTCTTCCAATAGCTGCTCAAAGACTTCCTTCACACTTAGGCTAGTTAAAGGAACACTTTCTGCCATAGCAATTTCAGGACTTGGACCAACGTTTTTAACCGCTAAAACTTCATAATTAGCCCCTTCAAGAAGAGCTTTTGCCTCCTCTTTAAGTCCTCCGTAGCCCCAGTTATCCTCTAATTGTACACTAATCCAACCTGTGAGCTTAGAGTTAGAAACCGTACCTGCAAGGGCCTTTAGCTGAAGCCTAACCTCATCTAATTTTCCTTTTATAGAGATAAGCTCTCGCCATTTTGGAATTGAAACCAAATTTAATTCTAAAGGCTTATCAAACTCACAATTCACAAGAACCAGATTCTTTTCATATTTTGCTTCATCAAACGACATTGCAATAGGAGAACCACAGTACCAAACCTTATCACTAACTTGTTGAGTCTTATGGATATGGCCTAAAGCAACATAATTGAATTGATCACTAAAAGAGCTAGCATCAAGAACTCCAAGGCCACCTAAATAGAGACCTTTCTCTGGAGAAAAACCAGAACTTACAGCCACATGCCCCAACGCCACAATTGGTTTTGCCAAGTCCATAGCTTTTGCTTTAGCTAGCAAAGAATTATACACGTTTTCAATTGCCAACTTGCGCCTATCGTTACAGTCATCAATAGACTCTCCAGCTACAGCTGTCAGCAGCTCTCTATCCCGCAAAAACGGCACAGGAATAATAATTGCTCCCGGCAGTACAAGGGGCTCAACATCAGAAAGATTACAATAAACGTGAATATTTAACAGCTTAAGTAATTCCTTACTTGCTCGTAACTTACTTGGCGAATCATGATTGCCGGCAATAAGGACCACATCTTTGCACCCAGAGCTCTGCAACGACACAAGAAAATTGTAATACATCTGCTCAGCATCACTTGAAGGGCTAGCTGTATCAAAAATGTCTCCAGAAATCACCAGCGTGTCCACACTATTCTGCTTAATCACCGTCAGCAGAAACTCAAAGAAAGCCTCCATCTCTGCCTTGCGCGACTTATCGTTTAACGTTATCCCTAAATGCCAGTCCGATGTATGTAATAGTCTCATATAAACTAATGTTTAGCTTGGTTCCAAAGTTTGTCTAGTTGCTCTGCACTAAGGTCTTCCACAGCAAGGCCTTGGGCCTTAGCTAACTCAACTACCCGGTTAAATCTTGTCATAAATTTTAGATTTGCCTTAGCTAGGGCATCCTGTGGTTTAATATGGTTGAATCTTGCAAGTTGAACTACAGTAAAGAGTAAGTCTCCAATTTCCTCACAGGTAGCAGCAGGATTTGATGCCTCTTTAACTTCATTAAGCTCTTCTTCAACTTTGGCATAAACTCCATCAATGGAAGGCCATTCAAAGCCAACCTTTGCAGCTTTCTTGGAAATCTTATAACTGCGCTCAAGCTCTGGTGCAGAAGCTGGAACACCATCAAAGAACCCGGTTTCTTTGCGACCCTCTACTTCTGTTTTAATCTTCTGCCAATTGGTAAGTACCTCTGTGCTGGAAGAGACTTCAACATTGGAAAAAACATGAGGATGACGGCGAATATACTTTTCACAGGCATCATTTAGACAGGAAGCTAAGGAAAAATCTCCATTTTGATCATGAATTTTAGCAAGTAAGAATAAATTCAAGAATACGTCCCCTAGTTCTTCGCTGACATGGGCGTTGTCACCTTCATTTAAAGCGTCTATATACTCATAGATTTCACCTTGCATGCTACGGATGATGTCAGCAGGCATTTGTTCTTTGTCCCAAGGGCAGCCCTCTTTGGGGTCCCTTAGACAGGTAACAATATCATAGAGGTTAGAAAAGCCTTTCTTAGGCTCTGTAGCTTTTTCAAGAGTATAATCAATCATAGCGTCTCCATTTCTAGGTACTTGCGAGTGATATGACAAGAGCCGGCAATGTGGAACTTGTTGATATCAGGTGAGAATACAAGCTTAAATAAGTTCTTATCTCCCTTAATTTTAACCGTGTAAACACCATCTGAAACAGTAATTGAATAATCGGGATGAGTTTCAGAGATGCGGCTTTCAAGTAAAGTGGCCAGCTCTGGGTCTTGGATGGACTTAATCTCATAGACGCTACCTGTCATTTTAGAGGCAAGCGAGATTTTTTTGCCAGTTGGGTCCAGTGGCAGAGCGCGAACCGCAGTGACGGTAAAGCCTTCTGCAAGAACTGAATTAAGGCGTTCAATCACACTTGAGTTGGCTTCTTCAATTGGGAGCTCACAGAGAAGTAGCTCGTTTTCGCCGGTAACGCCCATAGTGATGGGATTTACAAATTCCATCTTTGGCTTTGGGTTAAAGCCTTGGGTGAACTGGATTGCCAGTCCACTGCGCTGGAAGGCCATTTCAAACTGGCGCATTACGGCAATATGTGAGGTGTAGATTGCTCTTCCCTGCTTTTGGTAGGTGAGAATGGTTTGAACGTAAGGGCCATGGTTTTTTATAGTGGTTGAGACCTCAGGGACTTCAAAACTCTCGTTAGAGGCTTTAACTACACTTGCAGCGTTCTTGCCACACACTCCACAGTTATGATCACAATTATCGTGACAGATTGAAGTTAGTTGTCTGTCTCGGGCCTTGATGTATTCGTTTTGCAGGTACTTTTTAGAGACATTCATGGAAACACTGTCCCATGGAAGCTCGTCCTCAAGGGCCCACTGGCGGGCACTAGTATCGTAGTTTAATTCAGAAATAGCCTGTTGCCACATATCCCACTTGATGTATTCGTCCCAGGCATCTAGACGACAGCCAAGTTCGTAGGCTCTTTGAATAAGGTCTGCGCACTCATAGCCACCGCGAGAAACAAGTCCCTCTAAGAAGGAGATGGAAGGTTCATGATAGGAAACTTTAATTCCTGGTATAGCCTGCATTAAAGCCTTCTTTATAGCTCTTAGATGCTCACCGGATTCTTCCATAGTCATTTGTTTTACCCACTGAAACGGCGTATGAGCTTTTGGAATGAAAGTTCCAATGTTAATGTTCATGTTTATTTTTGTGGCTGTTCTAATCTGAGATAGGAAGTTAACAATGTTTTCTTGCTCTTTTTCTCTATCCACAAAAGGAAGGCCTGTCATAAAATAGAATTTAGCAAGACGCCAGCCACGACTTTTTGCTTCTTGAATTATGTTGATTATTTGCTCTACAGGAACTTCTTTGTTCATGGATCTCTGGTCTTCCAACATTGGAGTTTCAATTGCAAAGGTTAAACTACTCTTTCTAACCTCTGAAAGTTGCTCCAATATTCCAAGAGAGAAGGAACTAACTTTCAGGGATGGTAGTGAAAAGGATACGTTTCTTTGTTTAAACTGGCCATTTAAAGCATTAATAAGCTTATCAAGGTCAGGGTAATCACCAGAGGAAAGAGAGGAGAGGGTTACCTCTCTATAACCAAACTGGTCAACATTTTGTTTTACAAGTTCATAAACAGTGCTTAAATTTCTCTGTCTAAAGGGCTTATAGTACTGACCTGCATGACAGAAACGGCAACCGTTAGGGCAACCACGCATAATTTCAACCGTTCCATGGTCTTGAGCAACTTGGAAGGCTGGAATGACAAAGTGTTGCAAAAGAGGCTGCTCTGCAGAGGTGCCAAAACTTTTATCCACCGCTCTTTTGGCAAGTTTTTTGCCAGGATACCACAGATAAGGAATTTCCTTTAAGTGCTCTATTCTTTCACTTCTTGTTTTATATTTTTTTAAAACATTCACAATTTCAACGGAATCTGCTTCTGCTTCACCAATGTGGACAAAATCAAAAAACTTTGCAAAAGGAAGTGGATTGGTTGCAGCAGGTCCGCCTGCAATGACAACTGGATCAGTTTCTTTTCTCTTGGAGGCTTCAAGGTTTATGCCACCTAACTCCAATACTTGTAAGATATTAGTAGCACTTAATTCATAACCTATTGTAATTCCAAGATAGTCAAGTTGATTTAAAGCAAAGTGTTCCTGAAGGGTGAAAAGAGGAATCCCAGAAGTTTTGAGCATTTTTTCAAAATCTGGTGCAACAGCAAAAACTCTGTCACAAACGGCTCCGTCAATTCTGTTTAAAATATCATAGATGATTCGTATGGCATTGTTGGACATTCCTATTTCATAGAGATCAGGAAAGCACATTGCGCACTTCACATCCCCGTCTTTATAAGTTTTTTTTCCAAAGTAATATTCACTGCCAAGGTATCGGGCTGGATTTTCAATTTCCAAAAAACTTGGGCCAAGTGCGGCTTCAAGGTTTAATATGCGTCCACTTTTGTCGTATTCAATCATTGTAATTTGTCCTTTAGCGTCTGATCCTCTGGGTTGAGCCTTAAAGCTTGGTTCCAGTAAACCCGGGCGTTGATGCGATCGTAGAGTTTTTCAAGAATATTACCCTTAGTTTTTAAGAGCTTAGATAAAATTAAATTATTTTGGTTGTAAAAGGGGTCATTCATTAAGGTATCGGTGACAGCCAAGCATTGGCGGGCTTGCACTTCTCCCATACCTTGAGATTGGGAATATTGGCAAAGCAAATCCAAATATTCTTCTTTGTTTTCTTCAGTTAATTCTTCAAGGCATAGAGTGAAGGCCTCTGCTGTATAATCTAAGTTATCTCCATAACTAACAAGAAGTTGCAAAATTGACATAGAACTGGTCTGTTCTTCAATTTGCTCAATCATATTTTGAGCCTCCTCAGTCCTATTTAGCTCACAGTAAGCCTTAAAAAGGGCAATTTGAGCCTGAAGCCCATCTTCAGGTTTTAAAACCATTATACTCAAAGAGGAATAGGTATTTAATTTTGTAAAATATTCAACGGCAAGCGGTCTTTGAGAGTTATCCGCATCCATTAGAAGAAAAATAAGCGCATTTTTCAGCGTGGCACCTTCATCCCCTAAAGCCTCATAACACCTAGCCTTAAGTAGGTAATCCCCTGCCTCTGGATTTGCCTTATTTTCTAACGCCTTCAGTGCGCCCTGATAATCTCCTTGCTCGAAACTCTTATTTGCATCAGAGCAAGAAATCAAAATAAAACCTGTAGCTGCAAGCAGTAACAAAATCAAAACCGATTTTCTCAAACGTTCTTTCATGCACGCACCTACAAAAAAAATATAAAAAGGCCCTTCATAAGCCGAGTTCTGTTTATGCAATCATCTATCTGGTACTGCTGT
>CAVCYP010000026.1:11070-23497 GCA_963606545.1 Sphaerochaetaceae bacterium | reverse complement strand
TGTTTGTGAGAAGCCACTGTGGCTAGACCACGAACGAGAGAGGAGATAAAAATTATGAAGAGATTTGCAGTTATTTTAATTATTGCAGTATTGGCAATCGGATGCGTATTCGCAGTAGCAACAGGTTCTGAAGCAAATGTCTCAGATTACAAGACAAATGCAAATGATAAGTCAAATCTGATTTATGTTACAACAACAATTGGAAGGATTTATCCTGTTTATCAGATTGTTGCATATACAGGTACAAGTGTAGATGAAACTGTTGTAAGTGGAACAACAAACAATAGTATTGCTGGTGATACCTCAGTCGATGGAAAAGTTTCTGTTAAGATTGCTGTTCAGCACTATGGTTTGAAAAATAATGATTCTAGTTCTACTGAGAAAGTTGACATTAGATACATTGGTAAAGTTAAAGTAACAGTTACTGCATCTGAGTTGAAGAATAAAGATACAAGTATTGCAAGTGCAGCTGCAAATGTTGTTAGCACGAATGGGCATGTCTATATGAGTGATGTTGCAGTGGCAACAGCTTTTAATGTTGAAGGTAAAGATGTTACTTCAACAGTCGGAAAGAATGATAAGCTTCTTACTCTTACGGCTGGGACGGCATCTGGTAATGTTGCAACTGTTACTGCTAAGTATGAAAATGGTCAGGCAATTCCTATGAATGCTAAGGCTGCTACTATTGCTGAAGGTGCAACATTTACTTGGGATACAACAAGTCTTACTGCTGGTGACAACTACGAAGCAACAATCACTATAACTTATACAAACGAAAGCTAATCAAAGAAAATATTAATAAAAAGGCTTGAGCTAAAATGAGAAAATTCTGGCTTATGCTATCAGTACTACTACTAATGACTATCGGGTTTGGTTTTGCTACCGAGCTCGATAGCGCGTTTGGAAGCGGTGCTACAATCAGGTTCATCGTTTCTATTGAAGCGAGTGAGCCTGTTTTTTATTTGTCTCAGGGGGATGTTCTTGGGTCAGCAAGTGGAGCGGAGAGCTCTGTTAATGCTGATATTACCCAGGAAGATTTGAGCTTGACGTTCTATGTTAAGCTTGGGGCTACGGGCAATTTGACTAATAAATCTGCTATCTCACCGGATGCTTCTAAGACGTATCATTTGTTTGTTACCGGTTCTAGTTTGAAAAATTCGGCTGGGACTAGGGGAACTAATGAGCCTATCCTGAACCAGAATGAAGATAAGGGGTTTACGTCTGACGTTAAGTCTGAGACTTATGGCAGCAAGGTTGTTGCTGGCCTAAATGAAGATAATACCAAGGATAACCTTGTTTGTATTGATGTAACTTTCAATGGTGAAACAATTTTGGTGGGACGAGAGAAGATTGATCTTGCTCACTGGGATTTCTTATGGGAGCAGAATTCTGAGCTCCTTGCTGATATATATTCTGGAGATGTCACATTGACGGTTTCCACAGAATAAACTATGATGTTGAGTATGATGAAAAGAGTATCTTTTGTAGCCATTTTAATGGTTTTAACGGTTTGCAGTGTTTTCGCATTTCAGTTTTCTCCAATGGAGCAAACCTTTGAATCTTCTGGTGCTAATGCTCAGAAGACTTATACTATAGTTAACGACTCTGATGAAGACATTGCCGTTAAGCTTTCAGTTATGACAAGAAGCCAGGATGAGTATGGTAATGAGGTTAGAGAAAAATCCTCTAATGAATTCCAGCTTTCAGCTTCTCAGGTCATTGTTAAGGCAAATTCCTCCTACGTTATTAGAGTTAAGTACAGAGGTTCTTCTACTGTTACTACAGAAAAAGCCTACAGACTTATTGCTGAACAGGTTTCTTACTCAAAGGGTAAGGAAGAAGAGTCTACAACAATGTTTAATTTCCTTTATGTTTACGTGACCAGCCTTTATGTTTCGCCTTCTAAGACGGTTGAAAACGTTGAGTTGGAGAGCGTAGTTGCTAGAGAGGATGAAGAAGGAAATAGATACCTTGATGTCACCATCAGAAATAAGGGTAACGTGCATAAGTTACTTAATGGTTTGGTGCTTGATGTAACAGATCCAAGTGGAAATACAGTTAAACTTGAGACAAGTGACCAGCTTCTTGGTATTTATGGTTCAAATATTCTTGCAAAGAAGACAATTACAAAGTCTCTTGCTTGGCCAGAAGGACTAGAATTCACTACTGACGGTGAATACACTGGTTCGTTGAGCTTTGAGGAATAATTTAGTTCTCTAGTTCTTTAATTTTAGTTTCTCTCATCAGTTGCAGGATGGTTGTTTTGGCATGAAGGTTAAAGAAGTTTGTAAAAGTATTCTTACCGTTATTCTTCTCTTCTTTATAATCTTATGTTGTATCATACTCTTTCATCAGTGTAGTCTTGAGCCAGCGCCAATTGAAGAAGAAACTATAGAAGAGCTTGAAGAAGTTCCAACAGTGGAAGTTATTCCTGAGTTAGAACCAGAGGTAGAGCCAGAATTAGAACCAGAGTTAGAATCAGAAATTCCTGCGGAGACTACTCAAGCACCTGAAGTAGAAATTCCAGTTGAAGTAGAGCAGGAGCCTGAATCAGAAGTTCAGCCAGAGCAGCCGGAACAACAGCCAGTAGAACCGCAGCCTGAGACTGAAGAAGAAACTCCAGAATCACAAGAAATCTCAATTCCTGAAGTGCCTGAACTTGATTATCCGTATGTAACTGAGTTCTATGACGGCAATTCTGATGAATATGTTGAGGAAGAGATTAACTGGGATGAGTTTGTCTTCAGTGATGCTGAGCTTGAACTTGAAGATGGTTCTTATTACGGCGTTCTTTTTGTAAATAATGATAATACCGGTAGCATTTCTGTTGAGCAGATGGAAGGTGTCACGTACTTTGTTAAGAGTGAGCTTGAAAATCTTCTTTCTGGTCTGCTAACGGATGAGTATTATGCTCAGTTCTTTGCTTTAGAGGATGAGTATTATTCGTTAGAATATATTTCTTCCATGTCAGAAAGTTCCAGCTTTGATACTCTTAATTTGTATTTGTATTTGGATTTCAACAGTTCTCAGATGCCAATTAGGAACATTTCTATAAGTGGAAGGTCAGATACTACCAGTGTTGACTACAGCATGAGTGGTGCAACCGTTCTTGAGCCTGCTCTTATTTCAGCTCAGAGCAATGTTGGTATTTCCTTAAATGGTTATCAGAACACCAAAACTGGAAAACTTGAGCTTAGTACTGGCGTAAGTTTCTCTAACCAGATATCGTTCTTGGATATTGTTTTTAGTGTTCCGTTTAGTCTTTACTATTCAAATTCTACGGGGCTTTCGTACTCGGTTGGTAACATCTATGGCTATATGGACTATCCAGACTTGAGTCTGCGAGTGTCGTTTGGAGATGTTGGGTACTCTGGTTTTGCAAGTGGAACTCCATTTGGCTTTATGATTGAAAAGAGCTACAGCTACGGTAACGACAGTGCTCTTGGAAACCAGTATTCAAAGGTCCTTGAGCTGGAGGAAGACTCTCAAGTTGAAGTCTTTGTTAACGAAAAGTCCGTAGTTAACCGTACTCTTGCAATGGGTAAGTACAGAATCAAGGACTTTGTTCTTGACCAGGGCGGAAACGATATTGTCATCAAGGTTCATCCAGTTGCCATGGGGGATGACACCAGCCGGGATCAGACTTTGACGTTTAGAACTGACTATGACTCTAGTCTCTTAGGAAAGGGCGACAGCCTCTGGCGCTTTGGCGTTTCAATTCCAAGGGTCAAGTCTACTGTAAATGCTGCAGATCCAGATGTGGATAAGAAGGGCTTTGTTATTCCTACTATTCCAAGTTATAACCCAAGAACCAAGAAGTTTGATGCAATGCAGAATACGTTCATCTTCTCTGACTTCAGTATCTATTGGGAACAGTCGCTTGGTTTGTTTGATAACTATACTCAAAGTAATAACCTTTCAATTGTTGCACAGAAGCAGAGCTATGGAATTTATTCTATTAACGGAAGTTACAGCGTAAATGGAACCCTTGCTACTGGTATTGGTACGTCACGCTTTAGACTGGGTGGAAGCTTCACCGTTGGTAAGACTTCAACTGGTAATGCAGGTCTGAGTAACCTGGACTTTAGCTTCTCTTATTCGCAGAGCTTTGTTAAACAAATTTTGAAGCCTTTGAGCCTTTCAATGACCTATACTTCTAACTCCAGTAAGCGGGCTGTCTCTTTGAGTACCGGTTATTCGTTTAAGGTTTTGAGCTTGAGCGTGGGAGCATCGGTTAACCTGAAGTATAACTTCAATGCGCAGGAAGAGAGCTCAAGGTCCAAGACTTCTGAAAAGAAGTTTGCCGTTACTGGTTCGCTGTCGTTGGATATGCCACTTGGAAACAAGTCATCGTTATCGGTTTCTACAAGTATGGATAGCGATTTCAAGTTCAGTGCGGTGGTGGGCTTCAGCACGTCAATAGGCAAGGTGAGTGTGAGCTCGTCAAGTAGTGTGCGTGCTGCGGGCGTCACGTCTAGCCTTTCTATGGGCTTCTCGCAGGGTACAAATAGTTATAGCATGGGCATTTCTAACATTAAGTTCGATGATTTGCTTAACCATACTATTGCTGCTTCGTGGTCGCATAAGGGCAACTGGGCTAACTATTCGCTGCGGGTTCAGGCGGCTAACAAGTACCAGTCGCTTACTTATTCTGGCTATATCTCTACTGCGTTTGCATTTGCAGATGGCTACTTTGCGCTGGCTAAGGGCGTGGGTGGCGCCTTTGTCATGGTAGCGCCTCAGGGTGCCTTGAAGAAGGCTGACCTCTCCGTATCGGCCGCCATGAGCTCATCCGTCACCTCGCTTACCAAGACGTTTGGCGCCGGCTACTACAGTGGCCTAAAGCTGTACAACTCTAACAGCATCATTGTTTACGCTGGCTCTGAATCCTTCATGTTCACCGCTAAACCAAACGCCGCACAGGGCTACGTGGCCAAGATTTCTCGTGAGGAATCCATGTCCGCCACCGCCGTCCTCCTTTACCCCGATGGTTCTCCAGTTGACTCTGCGTCATCGCCTGTCTACCGCGTGGAATTGGCTGAAGACGGCGTCAGTGTGGTCTCCCGCACCTTGCTGGAAGATAGCTACATGTTCACAGACGAGGAAGGCCGATTCATCATTGACGCTCTCCTTCCTGGTACCTACATGTTCGATATCAGTGTAAACGATCTCTGGTACGCGGTCTTCTTTGATGTGCCTTCCCTGATGGAAACCTCAGACGAGCTTGCTACGCAACTTATTTTGTACAAAGACTATACCTTCTCAGAAGACCTTGCCTATGTTGAGGATTTTGACTCTGATTGGGATAACTGGGCTTCCGCTGAGGGTGCTGGTGACGGCACTTCTGACTCTGGTGCTTCTGACTCCGCCAAATATGATATCAGCTCCTATGATGGCTCCTACGCTGGTTCTATCACCCTTGAACCAGATCAAATCATGCTCTTGGACGATTTCTGGGACCTTCTGTATGGTTCAGAGGAAGATAACTCTGAGAATTCTTCTGATTCCACTGTTGTCCAAACCCTTGAAGCTGCACCTTAAATGAAATATTACGTTATAGCAGATGAAATTACAGTCAAAGGCTTTTCTGTTTTTGGCATTGAAGGTACTGTGGTTTCTCCATCCTTGAAGCAAGTTGAAGAGCCTTCACAGGTTCAATTTCAAGACCAGACGCAGCTTTTAGCTCAGGCAGCTTTTGAAAAAGCACTTGAGCTAGAAAACCTAGGAGCACTTATTCTTAGCGCTCCTATTGCAGAGCTCTTGCGCCCATTGTTGGAGGCCCACATTGCAAGTGGCAACTTTCCACAAATTCTAGTGCTCTAATAGGGCTGCGTGCTCTGTTGTGGGTAAAATTTGAGTAAACATCGGACTAGAAAAGTGGACATAGGTGTACATTTGGGCTATAAAGGGCTGTTGGGCCAGAGTCTGGAATTGGCTAGGCGGGCTGAGAAGAAGGGACTTTGAGTTGGCGCACGCTGTGGAGGGTTTATGCTTTCAATTAAGAATTTGACAAAGACGTATGGACAGAAGAGGGCGGTGGATGATTTGAGCCTGCATATTGCGCCGGGCGAGATTTTTGGCTTTATTGGCCATAATGGCGCTGGCAAAACTACTACCCTTAAAGCTGTAGCGGGCATCTTGAGTTTTGACGCGGGGCAGATTCTTATTGACGGCCTTGACGTGAAAACGCACGCACTGGACTGCAAAAAGCGTTTAGCCTACATCCCAGACAACCCAGATCTCTACGAATTCATGACGGGCCTTAAGTACCTCAATTTTATAGCCGATATTTTCCAGGTTCCTGTTCAGGTAAGGCTGGAGCGCATCACAAATTACGCTAATTTGTTTGAGCTTGATGAGGATTTGGACAAGCCAATTGCTGCTTATTCGCATGGCATGAAGCAGAAGCTGGCTATAATTGGTGCTTGGATGCATCAGCCTAGGCTTATTATTATGGATGAGCCGTTTGTTGGTTTGGATCCCAAGGCCTCCCATATTCTTAAAGAAATGATGCGTCGTTTCTGTGATGATGGTGGAGCTATTTTCTTTTCCACCCACGTTTTGGAAGTTGCTGAGAAGCTGTGTGATAAGGTTGCCATTATTAAAAGTGGCAAGTTGATTCGTTGTGGCACAATGGAAGAGGTTAAGGGGGACGATAGTCTTGAAGAGGTGTTCCTTGAACTGGTGGATGAGAATGCGCCCGCTAATACTGCGCCCGCTAACCTTGAGCCCGCTAATCTTGAGCCTGAGGAGAACGCTTAATGGTCAAGATTCTTCTCAAAAAGCAGATGATGGAGATGTTCCGCACCTACTTTTATAACCAAAAAAAGAACACAAAAAGATCTAAAGCCACCACAATAATGTATATTGTGTTATTTGCTCTTCTTTTGGTTGTAATCTTTGGCGGCGTATTTGGATTTGTCGCCTACCTGATTGCTAAACCATTTTGTGCATTAGAGTTAGGCTGGATGTACTTTGACATTATGGGTCTAATTGCCATAGCCCTAGGCGCGTTTGGAAGTGTCTTTAACACGTATTCAGGTTTGTACTTGGCAAAAGACAACGATATGTTATTCTCCCTTCCAATTCCAGTTTCTGCTATCATGGCCTCAAGACTTCTTGGGGTGTACCTGATGGGACTGATGTACTCCGGAATAGTGGCTTTGACATCAGTTATTGTCTATTTGTGCATTGCAGGCTTTACCTTCAAAGCTTTGATTTGTGGACTATTCTATATATTTATTATATCCATTGTGGTGCTGATATTGTCTTGCTTGCTAGGGTGGGTTGTTGCAAGAATCAGTCAAAAGCTAAAAAACAAAAGTTTCATTACCGTGTTTGTGTCGCTTGTGGGTATAGGTTTGTATTATTTTTGCTATTTTAAGGCACAGACAGTAATTAACAACCTCATAGAGAATGCATTGGTTTACGGACAGCGCATCAAAGGTAGTGCCTATATTGTGTACACTTTTGGACGCATTGCAGAAGGCTCTGGGGTTGCAACGCTTTGCTGGCTAGCTGCAATTGGCGCCTTGTTTGGCCTAACTTGGCTTTTGCTCCAGCGAAGTTTTTTGCGCGTGGCAACGGGAAGTAGTTCTTCTGGCGCAAGCAAGAAGAAATCGGGCTCAACGCAACTGGCCTTACGCGCTCGCAGTGTACGTGGCGCTTTGTTTGCCAAAGAACTTGCTCGCCTGACCTCCAGTGCCGGCTACATGCTTAATTGCGCTTTGGGGTCGCTTTTTCTACTTGTTCTCTGCATCACGCTAGCCATCAAATCCGATATTCTCCAGTTACTTGCCACAGAGTTTTATCTTCCCTCTGTTTCTGTTTATTCAATGGGACTTTTTGTAATCTGCCTAGTGGCCGGCATGAACGATATCATTGAACCTTCTATTTCTCTTGAAGGAAAGAACTTATGGGTGTTGCAGACTCTGCCACTTGACAGTTGGGACGTCTTGAAGGCTAAGCTTGCTGTGCATCTTTTGCCTACTGCAATCCCTGCTACCTTGTGCGTTATTACGCTAACTTTTTCTCTGAAGCTAAGCGTTATACAACTAATATTGGGCCTGCTTTTTGTCCTTAGCTTTGTGCTTCTGATGGCATTTTGGGGCTTGTTTTTGGGCTTGAAGACGCCAAATCTTACCTGGACTAATGAACTTGTTCCAATCAAGCAAAGTTTTGGCGTCATGGCCTCCGTCTTTGGGGCTTGGATTTACCTGGGTATAATCATTGGCCTGTATTTTGCACTTAGCAGCTTTGTTGAAGATTTTCTTTATCTTTCTATTTGCACAGTTGTAACCTGCATTCTTTGTCTTGTGCTTGCCCTGTGGCTAAGAAAGAAGGGAACTCTAATTTTTTCCAGACTTTAAAAACGCTAGATTCTTGCTTCTTTTGGATTCTTAACTCTTTTTTTGCTTAACAATAAGGAAAAGTGTGGTAAAATTACAAAAAGCACACAAAAAGGTTGGGAATTCATGAAGAAAACTTTAAGGATTGTTGTATTTTGTTTAGTGGCTTTATTTGCCCTAACAGCTTGTAGCACTGTGAATAATACCACAGAGCTGAAAATTAACGGCAATTTGATAACGTTTGACTGCGCTGGTGGTCAGCTTGTAGACGGAGAGCTTAGTAGAGCTATCTCTGAGCGCAAGCAAGATGTAATCACGTTGCCACTGGCTGAAAAAGAAGGCTATAACTTTGCCGGTTGGCTTGAAGCTACACCTGTAGCTACTACAGAAGCTGTAGCTGTATCAGAAAGCGCAGAAGCCACAGCAGCCCCTCTCTTTGAGGTTGTCAAAAAAGAGGTAAAAACGCCTAAACTCTATGTTGCTCAGTGGACTTTGCAAGAGTACAAAGTAAGGTTTGAAAGCCGGCTTGTCTTTGGAACCATTGGTGGAGATGTTAAGGATCTTCCTGCCTATAAGAGTAAGATTTATACAATTGAGACTCCAATCGATATTCCTGCTTTGACTAATATCACAGGCTATGAGTTTGTTGGCTGGATAGAAGACGGGGCTGGCGAAGGTTCTGCGGTAAGAGTTGTTAAGAAAAATAAGGGCACAGTTACTGGAGACAAGACGGTTGTTGCTTTGTGGAGACCCTGTACTTATACAGTTAGTGTAGATGGTGAGGTTAAGGCTCAGTATGTCTATAAGTGTGATGGCTTTATTAAAATTGCAAACCCAACAAAGACGGGCTATGACTTTGAAGGTTGGGCTTGTGAAGAGGGCGCAATTGCTGAAGTAAAAGACAACTCAGTTGTTATAAACACTGCATATGCTGGCAATATTGCTCTTACTTCTCAGTGGAACACAATTGAGTATCCTATTACCTACAATGAAGATGGACTTATTATTGATGATTTGTATGTTCCTACTGAAGATCCTGTAGAAGAGGCAGAAGAACCAGAGGAAGTGGTCCCTCCAACTAATCCTGATTTCTATGACATAACAGAAGAGGTTAGCTTCATTAAGCCTACTCGTGAAGGTTTTACTTTCTTGGGTTGGGTTGAGAAATCTCAATATGATATGGAGAAGATTGATTTAGCTAAACTGACTGCTGACATGGTAATTCCTGTAACAGATCCAAACTACTGCATTAAGGTTGGAACTACAGGAGAGAAGGATTTAGTGGCTATTTGGGGACGCCGAGTCTATCTTGTAACTTATGATTTACAAAGCGGTTCTCTTAAAGAAAGCAATCCAACTCAGTTCTTGTTTGATCAGAAGGCCTTTGAATTAAACGCTCCAACTAGAGATTTCTATATTTTCAAGGGTTGGAAGGATTTAAAGAGTGGTAAAATTTACACTTCAGAGTTCACTGATACTGCTGTAGATAGAAATGTAACTCTGGTTGCACAGTGGGCTCCAGTGGAGTACTCAATAAGTTATGACCTTGATGGTGGCGAGTTTGAAGGTGAAGCTCCTACTTCATATAATTATGAGACAAAGACTTTCACGCTTCCAACTCCAGTTAAGAGGGGCTACACCTTCACCGGATGGGCCGTAACAGAAGAAGTTGCATATGATCCTGTTCTCTTTACTTTGACTTTCAACGTTGAAGGCGTTGATTTTATAGTAAAAGTCTTTGGTACAAAGACAGAATGGGTGTTCCCAGTTGGACTGTCAGATAATTTAATCCAAGTGCTTGAACAATATCTTGCAAAAGAATTCCCTGAAGCAGAGACAAAGAGAAACGGTAACATAATTACTCTTGATGTAACTAACGGGGATCCTTCTATTCTTGAAGGCCTTATTAAGGGTATTGCAAGTGATGCAGGTTTTGCTCTTGAGTATCAGAAGACTGTACTTGCTGATGTAAAGTATGATGATATAACAATTTATCAGGGTAGCAATGGAAATAGGGCTTATAAGGCAACTTGGGAAATTAACGTCTATTCTATTGACTATGCTTCTGACGAAGAGTATGGACCAAGAATTGAACCGGAACCTGAGGTCTATGAGTATCCTACAAGGTACACCGCTGAAGAAATTGTAGAAATTAAGGATCCAGAGAAATACGGCTATGATTTCATGGGTTGGGTTTTAGATGACCAAGAGTATACAGAAGCTCAGACTGGCTTAGTTCTAGAGAAGGGCTCTATTGGAGATAGACTCTATGTCCCATTGTTCCAGCTTCATAATTACAATGTAATTCTGCAGTTAGATGGTGGCACTGTTGAAGCTCCAGCTACCTTCACAATTAATGATTCAGATTTCGTAATTGGCAAGGCTGTCAGAGATAACTACCTTTTCAAGGGTTGGCTTTGTGATGATGGCTCAACCAAGTATGAAGTTGAAGTTGATTGTGCTAAGGCTCAAGATGTAGTTCTTGAGGCTGTTTGGGAGCCAATTGAGTACACCATAACCTATGAGCTCAATGATGGCGATTTTGAAATTGGAAGTGCAGATAATGCAACAAATTACACAGTTGAAACAGAGCCATTTACTCTTGTAAATCCAATCAAGGAAACCTACGAATTTGCAGGTTGGATAATCAAGGGCATGGAAAAGAAGATGTATCCTGTTGTTGATTATTGTTTTGATACTTCTAAGGGTGGAAACCTCACTCTTGTGGCAACTTGGAAGGCAAAAGAGTACAAGATTTCCTATAATTTAGACGGTGGTGCTTTTGAGTATGTTGATTCAAATCCTGCTTTCTTCACTAACTTTGAGGGAGATATTGAACTTGAGGCTCCAAAGAGAGCCGGCTACACCTTCCTAGGTTGGGTTGAAGCTGGAAAAGAAGGGTACAAACCTGTTGCTAACTACGTTATCAAAGCTAGTGAGTTAAGAAGGGATGTAGCTCTGAAGGCGGTTTGGAAGGCAAGTACTTATTCAATTAACTATGATCTTGATGGTGGCTATTTCTCACGTGGTGCTGTAATTAATCCGACAAGTTACACAACAGAAGACAGGGCCTTTATCTTGATGAATCCTGTTAAAGATGGTTATGAGTTCCTTGGTTGGGTCAGAAGTGCCTATAGCTCAACGGATTATCCTGCCTTGGTCCTGCGAGTGGATACTTCCAAGGGTGGAAATCTTTCCTACAAGGCTCTTTGGAAGGCTAATTCTTATACCATTTCCTATAACCTAGACGGTGGTAGCTATCAGTACGGTAATTCAAACCCAACTACTTATACTGCCGATTCTTACTTCACTCTTGCAAACCCACACAAAGCTGGCTACACCTTCCTTGGTTGGGTAAGAAGTGGAGATCCTCTTGAACTGGTAAATGACACGGTTACAATAGGTTGTGGCACAACTGGAAACCTCACGTTCTACGCAATCTACGAGCAGACGCTGGTAGCTGTAGGCGAGGTAACCAAACTTCAGACTCAGATTATCGAGCTTGGCAAGAACGATATTCCAAGGCCAGACTGGGTTATTAAGGCTCCAGAAGAGTCCAAGTACCATTATGAGAAGGCCTATGCTAGTGGTAGTGACTTTATCACTAACCTTGAGAATGCTTCTATTAAGTGTAGAGAATACCTTGCGGCATATGTTGAAACAGAGGTTTCTACCGTTTCAAAGAATGTTAACGGTATGACTTACAATACTCAGACTACAGAGGTAAATACTAAGCTCACTGGCTCAGAGATGGTGGAATACTGGGAAGATGCAAATGGTGGTGTTTGGGTCTTAATGAGAATTAGTAAGTAATTTGGGCTTCAGGGGTTGCCTTTTGCGACAACCCCTTATGGGGTTTTTATGATTTTAAAAAAATTACTGATGTTTATAACTCTCCCCTTACTTCTTTTGGCTCCAGTTGAGGGCTCTAGGTTCTCTAGGCTTGTGAACTATGTTAAAGATGCAGCGTTGTCTTCTATTGAAAGGGCTATTGTTGAGAGATCTGATTCCATAGAAGTTGTTGCGCCTCCTGCGACAGCTCAGCAGGCTGAAGTAGCGCCTGAAGTAGCGCCTGCAGT
>CAVCYP010000026.1:9647-11060 GCA_963606545.1 Sphaerochaetaceae bacterium | reverse complement strand
GTAGCGCCTGCAGTTCAGACTGCTCCTCAGGTTGTTCAGGAGGAGGTCGCACCTGCAACGGAAACAGAAGAGAGTATCGGTTTAGAAAGCTATTCTTTTGCTACGTCACAAAATGTGTCAAGTGCGTTGGAGTTTATTTATGACTCGGCAAGTGGAGGCTATGTTTTAATTGGGGGCTCGCAGTATAGTGGTGAGCTTTATATTCCGGATTACATTAATGGAAAGCCTGTGGTGGAGATTGGCTCATATGCTTTCTGTGATAATGAAAATTTGTCTGGTGATTTGTATCTTCCTGCTACCATAAAGAAGATTGGGGAGTATGCGTTTTCAAAGTGCACAGGCTTAAGTGGTGCTTTGGTTTTGCCGGCTTCTGTTGAAGAGATTGGCGAAGGAGCTTTTGAGGGCGTTGCACTTTCTGGGGATTTGTTTATTCCTGGTTCTGTACGGTCAATTGGAAATGGGGCGTTTAAGAAGGCTTCGTTCGATGGGGCTTTATACCTAAACAATGGCCTAAAATCTATTGGTGCTGAGGCTTTTGCTGGTAATTACCTGCTTAGTGGGGATGTAATTATTCCTGCTTCAGTTGAAAGTGTTGGTGCTGGAGCTTTTTCTGATTGTCCAAACCTTCTGGGTCTTTATAAGGTAGATGCTCAAGGTTTTCTTGGGGAGTATTAAGGATTTATGAGAAAACTATTCATTGTATTGTTACTCTGTTTGTTGCTTTCACCTCTTTTTGCAAGGGGTGTAACTGAAACGGTCTCAAATGAAGGATTTACTGGTCTTGTTGAAGTTCTTACAGAACTGCAAACCGGCGCTTATCCTGTAGTTGAAGAGCCCTTTGCTCCGGTTGAGGTTGAACCGGTTGCTCCGGTTGAGGATGAACCGGTTGAGGTGATTGAGCCTGTGGTTGAGACCACTGAGACCGCTGAACCTGTGGTTGAGACCACTGAGCCAGCTCAGCCTGTGATTGAGGTTGCTGAGACAGAACTGGTTGTTAATAAACCTGTTGTTGAAGAAAGTAACTATTTTATTAAAACCATCAACGTATTTGGATATGAAGCAACTATTGAAGGGTTTGATAATATTGTTAAGGTTACATATCCAAATTTCGTTACTTATGATGAGCTTAAGGCAGCAGCTTTAGCAGCTTATGAAGCCTTTCCACAGTATCTTGAGAATTCAACAATTTACATTGATCCTGCAAGAGGTACCGCCGTTGTTACACTTGCTTTTATCCCAACGGTAGAAGATGCTAAATATGCAGTGGAGGTTCTTGAAGCAGTAATTCCTGGTTACATTATGGCTTTGTTTTCCAACAAGGCTGAAGAGGTTACAGTTCAAGAGCTGGTTGAAATGCCAGTTGAAGTTGTGCCTGATGCTCCAGCTGAAGAGGAGGTTGCAGCTCAAGAGGTG
>CAVCYP010000026.1:0-9622 GCA_963606545.1 Sphaerochaetaceae bacterium | reverse complement strand
CTGATGCTCCAGCTGAAGAGGAGGTTGCAGCTCAAGAGGTGGTAGGGGAGGCCGTTGCAGTAGAAGCACCAGCTGAAGAACCTGTTAAAGAAACAGTTCTTGAGCCGGAAAAACCTGTTGTAGAAGTATTTACATATGAGTATAAGCCCAATACAACTAAGGCCAAGAATTTCTTCTTTACTATAGACTTTGGCTTTAGATCTCTTTTTAAAGCTAATGAAATTAAAGTTGAAACTTCTTTCTTCCCATCCTTTGCGGCTACAGCACACTATAACTTGGGTATTTTTTACTCTGAAATTGGAGCAGAGTGCCTTTTCTATAGTTCAGAAGAATACGTTTTTAATGTGGCTGTTGCAAAAGTTAATGTTGGAGCCTCTCTTGATCTAGGTTTCTGTGATTTGTTTGGAGCTATTGGATATAGGTATATCTTTGCATCAGAAAGGTCAGCCTTTAAGTCTGGTTCTTCAATTGGGTACGAAATTGGCTTAAGACTTAATTTTACTGATAACTTCAATATCAAAGTTAAGTATGAGGTTCTTGGCAAAGACAGCTATGTTACTGCAGCGCTTTGCATAAATTTGTAAATTTTATTTAAATTTTTATTGACTATATAACCTAGTTTTTGTTAGAACAATCCCCATAAAAAAGCCTTTTTTATGGGGGTTATTATATGGAGTCAGTTGCCGATAAGTTTGGTTGTAAAGTTTTCAATGACAAGACAATGCGTCGTTATCTTCCCAAAGATACCTACGAGAAGCTAAAAGCTACAATCCGTGTTGGAAAAGACATTGATATCAACATTGCAAACGTCGTTGCTAATGCAATGAAAGATTGGGCCGTTGAAAATGGTGCCACTCACTACACGCACTGGTTCCAGCCCTTAACAGGTGCTACTGCAGAGAAACATAATAGCTTTATTGCTCCGCTCAAGGATGGCTCTGCCATCATGGAATTTAGCGGAAAAGAACTTGTATCAGGTGAACCTGATGCTTCTTCTTTCCCTTCAGGAGGCCTTAGAGCCACCTTTGAAGCTCGTGGCTATACCGCCTGGGATCCAACGAGCTTTGCTTTTATAAAAGAGGGGACTTTATGCATTCCAACAGCTTTCTGTTCTTTTACCGGTGAGACTCTAGATAAGAAAACTCCACTGTTACGTTCAATGGAGCGCCTTAACGACCAAGCTCTTAGAATTCTTAGGCTATTTGGTAATACCACAACCCGTAGAGTCAGCCCAACCACAGGCCTTGAACAGGAATATTTTCTTATAGACAAAGAACTTTTTAATCAGAGAAAAGATCTTAAGTTCTGCGGAAGAACAGTCCTAGGAGCTAAGCCAATTAAGGGCCAAGAGTTGGAAGATCACTACTTTGGTGCAATTAAACCAAGAGTTCTTGCTTTCATGCAGGAATTGGATGAAACGCTATGGCAGTTTGGAATTGTTGCCAAAACCCGCCACAATGAGGTGGCTCCATCTCAGCACGAACTTGCCTGTCTGTTTACTACAACAAATCTTTCCATTGACCAGAACCAGGTTGTCATGGAAGAAATGAAAAAGATTGCAGACAAGCATAATCTTGCCTGTCTTCTGCATGAAAAGCCGTTTGACGGTGTAAATGGTTCTGGAAAACACAACAACTGGTCCATGGCTACTGATGATGGTCAAAACCTTCTTGAACCGGGCGATTCTCCAGTAGAGAATGCTCAATTCTTGCTCTTCTTGACCGCTCTCATTGAGGCCGTAGACCGCTACCAAGACATGATTCGAGTCACCGTAGCCAGTGCCTCCAATGACCACAGACTTGGTGCGGACGAAGCACCTCCTGCAATTGTCAGCATGTTCCTTGGCGATGAGCTAACGGAAATTCTTGAGAACATAGCTCAAGGCACCGTTGCCAGCGCCCGTGAGAAAGATAAAATGCTACTTGGCGTTCACGTTTTGCCTGACTTCCCCCGCGATACTACAGACCGTAACAGAACAAGCCCTATAGCTTTTACTGGTAATAAGTTTGAGCTTCGTATGCTTGGCTCATCGTTTAATGCTGCAGGCCCTAACATTGTTCTGAACACCGCTTTGGCATCGGTTTTGGACAGTTATGCAACGGAACTTGAAAGTGTTGTGAAGAAGGGTGGAAACCTTGATGAGGCTTTAACTGCACTGGTTGGACGTTCTTATAGAGAGCACAGCAGAGTAGTCTTTAACGGTAATAACTATGCTCCAGAATGGAAGCTTGAGGCAAAAAAACGTGGATTATTGAATTTACAGACCACCGTTGATGCAGCTTCCGCTTTCTCAAATCCAGTAAATATCGAGCTATTTGAGAAGTATGGAATCTTTACAAAGAGTGAGCTTGAAAGCCGTAAAGAGATTGTTCTTGAGTGCTACAACAAAACTGTGAACATTGAAGCGCTGACCATGCTGGATATGGTCAAGACTCAGGTTATTCCCGCGGTCTCTGCCTATAGTGGAGATTATGCACAAAGTGCTCTTCAGAGAAAGAATCTTTGTGCAAATCTAGATGTTTCTGAAGCTGAAGCTTTTGTCGTTCATTTGAACAGCCTTTTAGCAAGTTTACATGTTGAAAGCTCCAAATTGGAAAAGGCTGTTACTATGGCTTCTAAGGCTGAGACTGGTCTAAAGAAGGGCATTGCGTACAGCTCAAAGGTTATTCCTTGCATGAATAACCTCCGCTTGGTGGCAGATGAAGCTGAGACCTTGGTTTCTGGCTCCTACTGGAAGTATCCTACCTACTCAGAGCTTCTGTTTAGCACGTGATTTGAAGTGTTGCCTTATGAAAATGTAAAGCTGTTAGGCTTTGGTAGCAGTTTTTGCTAGTTCTTCCTTCTCCAAAACTGTGTAAGCAATCTTACCTACTAAGGTTTTTGGTAGCTGTTCTCTGAACTCCACATCATAGGGCATGGCATATTTTGCAACTCGCTCACGGCAATGGTCTAGAATGCGAGCTTTGAGCTCATCTGAAGGTTCGTGACCTGGAGCTAATTGGACAAAAGCCTTGACCTTCTGAATTTTGTAAGGGTCAGGAATACCAATAACGCAGCTCATTTGTACTTCATCCATTGAATCTATGATGTTTTCAATCTGGGAAGGGTAGACGTTGTAGCCACTTGTGATAATCATACGCTTGATGCGCTGCTTAAAATAAACAAAACCTTCCTCATCCATCATGCCAAGATCGCCTGTATGAAGCCAGGTATAGCCATCTTCATGAACTCGTAAAGTACTCTTGTTTTCTGCCTCATGGTTGATGTAGCCCATCATAACGGATGGTCCACGGAGACAAATTTCGCCATCTGTTCCATATGGAACCTGCTTTGTGGTGCCTGGCTCACAGATAATGAAGTAGGTATCAGGGAATGGAATGCCAATTGAGCCTTCCTTTTCTTTATTGTAAGGTGTTAAGCAACAAGCAGTTACGCATTCTGTTGTACCGTAACCTTCACGAACTCTAACTGTTGCATGATGGTCTGCAAGGAACTTGTCCAATTTTTTCTTAAGTTCAATAGAAAGCGAATCTCCACCAGAGAAGACTCCCATTAAGCAGGAAAGATCAACGTTCTCCATTTCTTGGTTGCGGGTAATTCCTTCATAGAGGGTAGGAACTCCAGCAATAAAGTTGGGCTTTGCTGTCTTAAGCAGCTTTGAATAGCCTTTGACGCTGACCTGTGGAACAAGTACACTACGTCCGCCCCAGAACATCATGGTATGGACGCAAACTCCAAGGCCAAAGCCATGGAACATTGGCATAGCTGCAAGCATTGTGTTGCCTTGTATGCGTTTATTACACATAATACCGGTTTGTTTTGCTAGTGCGTTAAAGTTGAGATTCGTTAGTTTAATACCTTTTGTAACCCCAGTTGTTCCGCCGGAGAAGAGAATTACTGCTAAATCCTTTCCTGTCTTTTTAACTGAAGGATCAATGGTACAGGAAGAAGCCATCTTCATAAAAGTATTCCAAGTAATGAGTTGTTTTGTTTGTTCAAAGTGCTCAAACTTGCGCTCTTTCAAAAATTTATAAGCCGTACCTTTTACAAAATCTAAGGCATCTGATACCCGAGCAATAATTACGTGGTCCAGTTCCACAAGCCCCATGACCTTTTTAATTTTTGAATAGAACTGGTCAATGGAAATTATAGTTCTGCTTCCGGCTTCTTTAAGATAAAAAGCAATCTCATGAACGGCAGAAAGTGGATGAATCATGCTTGCAATAGCTCCAATGCTGTTGATGGCATATAGAGAAATTACCGTTTGTGGCATGTTTGGCATACAAACGGTGACAACATCACCAGGTCTTATTCCCATTGCATAAAAGGCTTTAGCCGCCTGTTTGATTTGTGGAACAAGTTTTTTGTAGGTGGTATCTAGGCCCTGGAAGGTTAAAGCTACCTGCTTTGGGTATTTAGCTGCAGATTCAAAGAGAGCATCAGATATTGAGAAATCTGGATAATCTAGATGGTGGGGGACTTCTCCGTAGCTGGAGAGCCAAGGGGCAATTTTAAGTTCTTCGTTTTGTGTCATAGTCCTAATTCCTTGCAAAGTGCGTCAAAATCAATTGGCTCGTTTGCAGGTTTAAGTAAGTAGTCTGGTCTCATTAAGAGAGCTTTTAGTATTTTGATGCTGTTGGCAAAGTAAACGCCGTCAGCAATTCTTTCGTCAATTGTAAGAGATAGGGGCAGAACGTCCTTCATTTCAAAGGTACCATCTTCTTTGAAAACTGGCTGTTGAACCTTCTTTCCAACAAGAAGAAATAGACTGTTGGAGCCAAAATTAATTAGATGATGGTAATTTGCGTTCATCTTGATGCTTCCAATGTTGGAGGCAAAACAGGTGCAAAGGTACGGATCTACGTCAGCAAAGACGTCTGGAAGCATGCCTTTGCGATCCAAGGTTCTAATTATCCACATTACAAACTTATAAAGTGGTTTAGGCAGATGTACTAGAGTATCTACAATTTTCATTGTTGGATCTTTAGATTCTGCACTTTTTCTGATTTCTGAGACTTGTTTGAACAGCATCTTATGAATTTGTTCAACTGGACTCAGGTCTGAGTCCTTTCTGTATCTCATTATGACAAGGCCTTCTTCTGCACCATCAACTTTTGCTTTCTTGGCAATACAGGAAACAGAGATTTCTTTTCTTTCATAGTATTTGCCATCTCTGATGAAGTAGTTCATCATTTTGCGTTGTTGCACAGTTCTGAAAATTGCAGCACAGACTAGGTGGAAGAAGGTGTATTTGAACTCTGGGCTATCTGCGTTGAGTTTTGCAAGAGTCTCATAAATTCCATCCATTGGAATGTCAACGGTAGCAACTGCTTCATTTTCAGTTCTTGAACCCATCATGCTTGTCATCAGAAGATGTAAAGAATCGAGTCCAGTTACTAAATAAGCGTCTTTTTTTTCACCTTTTTGTCTTTTTTTCTTTTTTTCTGACATTCCTGTACCTGCCTTATCAAAATCACGTAATTTATAGCACTGTAAAGGGCAATGGGTCAAGTTAACCAGTAATAGTTAGCGTTAACTATGCCACTTTTTTGAAAAAAACTATGAATTTTTTGTTCCATTTTTTTGTATTAATTAATGGAGGGCTTTTATGAGCTTTAGAGAACTACAAGAAAAAGAGATTGTACGACGGATTATCATTGCATTTAATGATCAGCTTTCATTGGAACAGAGAAAAATCTATGTAAGAGATCAGGTTCCCGTTCAATGGTTATTAAACAATGTTAGAAAATTCAGAAACTACTCAAGGGAAGCTTATGCATCTTTGAGGTGGCTACGAGCAAAGGAAAATAACTTCATCCTTGAATATGGAGAGTCAGATTACCCATCCTTTGAAGGGCTAACTTCTCATTTGCCGTATTTGCTGTTTATTGAAGGTTCTATTCCAACTAAAAATGCAAAACTTGCCATTGTTGGAACTAGGAGGCCAGATTATCAGGCCCTTCATGAGGCTTTTAAAATTGGCTTTGAGGCTTCTTTGAATGGTATTTCTTGTGTGTCGGGTATGGCAGAAGGAATTGACCAGGCTGGAATGAGGGGCTGTTTGAGTTCTGAGGCACCTTGCATTGGGGTTTTAGCCTGTGGTCATAACTTGGAGTATCCGGCTTTTACTTTGAGACTTAGGAAAACAGTTATTGAGAAAGGTGGGGCAATTATTAGTAGGTTTGCTCCGGAAACTCCGTCCTACAAGAGCAATTTTGTGTCCAGAAATATGATTATTGCTGCATATTCTAACGCCATAGTTGCAATTCAGGCCCCCAGACGTTCTGGAACGCTTATTACCTGTGACTATGGAATCTCAATGAACAAGGATATCTACATTGGCTCCGCTGGTCTTGGGACTACGCCTTGCAGGGAGGGTAGTAACGCTTTGGCTTTTGAAGGTGCTCCCGTTGTCAGTGGTTTGGAGGATTTTGATTTGGATGGTTTTGAGCCGGAATTCCGGGCAAATTCTATTCCATCCTGTGGTTTTGACGTGGCCAATTTAGGTGACTTGAAAAATAATGTGCGTTTTGGCGATAAATGGTACATTGTTGAGCACAAGTCAAGGTGATATAATTAATGTCATGGAGCAAGAGTTTGATAAACAAGCTAAAAACAGAGCTTTAATTGATGAATATCTTTCCTATCTCAGGGATGTTCAAGGTTATTCTGATAAAACGGTTATCTCTTATGCTCATGATCTTCTTAGGCTGGAAGATTTTCTTTCAAAGCATGATATGTACGTATCAGAGATGGTCTTTGAGGATGCTAGGGCTTTTACTGCAGATTTATATAACCAGAATCTAAGTCCTGCCACTATAAACAGAATTCTCAGTGCTAACAGATCTTTCTTTCATAATCTTTGCGAGAACAAGATTATGGAAGTTCAGCCCTTTAAGCGGGTATCCAGTGCAAAGAAGGCTCAAAGAATTCCTACGGTTTTAGCCAAGGAAGAGGTTGAGAGAGTCTTAAATTATCCTATAAGTGGTTATAAGTCTTTAGTGGAAATAACAATGTTCAATATTTTTTATTCCACGGGTTGCCGTCTGAGCGAAGTTCTTGAGATGAAGTTAGAAGACATCGACTTAGAAAATAGACGCATTTTGGTTACCGGTAAGGGCTCTAAGCAGAGGTATGTCTTTCTGACGCCTAGAGCTAAAGAGATGATTTGCGCGTACTTGCCACAGCGGGAGGCGGTTTTGGAGAAGGCGGGGCGGGAAGGCGAGCAAATTCTACTGATAAATTCAAAGGGAAATAGGTTGCCGGTTTCCACAGTTCACAGTATCTTTGACAAGTATAGGGTGCTGCTTGGTTTTACTAAGAAGTTTACCCCGCACGTATTTAGGCATTCGTTTGCTACGCACCTTTTGGATAATAGCTCTGATATCAGGTTTGTTCAGGTGCTTCTGGGGCACGAGAGCATTGGTACGACGCAAATCTATACGCATGTGACCGGCAAGAAGTTGGAAGAGGTGTATAGAGCAAATCACCCCCATGGGAGGAAAGAGACATGAGTTTTAGAGGGACCACAATTATAGCGGTTAAAAAAGACGGTAAGGTTGCCATAGCCGGTGACGGTCAGGTAACTAATGGCGATACCATCATGAAGGGTAACGCTAGAAAAGTCAGAAGAATTTATCAGGATAAGATTATTATTGGCTTTGCAGGTGGTACTGCTGACGCTTTTACTCTGTTTGAGTTGTTTGAGCAGAAGCTTTCACAGGTCAACGGAGATTTGAATAGAGCAGCTGTGAATCTGGCCAAAGAGTGGAGAATGGACAGAAATCTTAGAAAGCTTGAGGCTATGATGCTGGCAAGTGATGGTAAGACCATCTTCCTTATCAGCGGTACCGGAGATGTCCTTGAACCTGAGTATGATGCAATTGGTATTGGTAGTGGTGGCAATTACGCCGTTTCTGCTGCTCGGGCTTATCTTGATTGTGCACCAGAACTTAGTGCAAAAGAGATTGCTTTAAAGTCTCTTGGTATTGCAAGTTCAATTTGTATCTACACTGACTCTAATTTTATTGTAGAGGAGGCTTAATATGGCTGATGATTTGATTCTTTCAACCCCAGCTGAGCCTGCAGAAGGAGCTTCCAAGGCTCTTGTTAAGGCTGAAAAGAAGGTTTTTAATTTAGATGAAATGGTTCCATCCATGATTGTGGATGAGCTTAACAAATATGTCATTGGTCAAGAGAAGGCCAAGCGTACTATTGCTGTTGCTCTTAGAAATAGAACTCGCAGAAAGATGCTTCCATCTTCAATCAGAGAAGAAGTTTATCCTAAGAACATTATCATGATTGGACCTACAGGCGTTGGTAAGACAGAGATTGCAAGAAGAATTGCAAAACTTTCCAATGCTCCTTTTATCAAGGTTGAGGCTACCAAATACACAGAAGTAGGTTATGTAGGCCGTGATGTTGAATCTATGGTTCGAGATCTCATGGGCAGCGCTGTTTCTATGGTTAAGCATGAACTGGCTGCCAAAAATGAAGAAGCTGTGAAACTCAGAGTAGAGGAGCGGCTTTTAGACCTACTTATTCCAAATTTAGACAAGAATCCTAATGCTGATGCCTCTTTTGAAAGCGCTAGAATTTCTGCACGTGAGCATATGCGTGAGCAGCTTAGAGCTGGAAAACTTGACGATACTGAAGTTGAGATTTCCAACCAGGTACGTCCTTCTAAAGTTGGTATTGAGTTCATGGGTGGGTCCATGGATGACCTGCAGAATGCCATGAATAGCCTAGGTTCTATCTTCCAGAACGCTCAGAATCCTCGTAAACGCAGAAAGGTTTCCATTAAGCGTGCCCGCGAGCTTTTCATGGAAGAGGAGCTGGACCGCAGCGTAGACCAAGACAAGGCCATTGATATAGCCAAAGAGCGCACCGAGCAAATGGGCATCATCTTCATTGATGAGATTGACAAGATTGCCGGCAAAAACAATTCTTCTTCCAGCCCAGACGTCTCCCGGGAAGGCGTTCAGCGCGACATCCTGCCTATAGTTGAAGGCACCAAAGTCAGCACTAAGTGGGGCGTGATTGATACCTCCCACATCCTCTTCATTGCAGCCGGCGCTTTCCACGTCTCCAAGCCCAGCGATCTTATCCCTGAGCTCCAAGGCCGATTCCCTCTACGCGTTGAACTTGATGCTCTTACAGCCGATGATTTTTATAGAATCCTTAGAGAACCAGAGAACGCTATTACTTTGCAGTATCATGAGTTACTTAAAACTGAAGGCGTTGATGTGGTCTTTACAGATGAAGCTTTGCACCGCATAAGTGAAATTGCGTATGAAGTTAACTCAACCACTGAAAACATTGGTGCTAGAAGATTGTACACCATCATGGAGATTCTTTTAGAGGAGCTTAGCTTTAGTGCCAACGAACTTAAGGGGCAGACTATTACAATTACCCCTGATTACGTCAATGAAAGACTTTCAGATGTTGTTAAGAATCAGGATTTGTCCCGCTACATTCTGTAGTTTCCTTGAAAAATAAAAAAAGCTATGTTGACTGCTATTTGAGTTAGCAGGAAACATAGCTTTTTTTTTGACGACGGTAGGATTTGAACCTACGACAACCAGTGTGTAAGACTGGGGCTCTCCCACTGAGCTACATCGCC
>CAVCYP010000025.1:0-23775 GCA_963606545.1 Sphaerochaetaceae bacterium | reverse complement strand
CCAACTACAAAGGGCACTAACCCTACTAACCCAACTAGATGGCAACTAAAGGGGGCACTAATATATTGGACCTACGCAAGATCTACGCTGCGCAAGGCCTACGCAGAGGGTGCAATCGACAATTTTCGCCAAAAAATGGGTGAAATTGTCTATTTGGGGTTAGTTGGCACCGGCTTCTGAGGCCTTTTGATGGCCTGAAGGATTTAGCGAAGGGGACTGTAGGACTTAGTGAGGACAGAAGTCCTTGGCGGAGGCAAAAGGCCGTGGCGGAGGCAAAAGGGCTTGGCGAGGCTGGGGCAAAATCATTGTTGCACTTGGGCAAAAGGGCTATACTGGCGCCATGAGCAAGTTAATTACGAAGTCGGCCAAGCGCAAAGCAAAGAAGGCCATCAAGCGTGAAGCGAAAAAGAGCTTCAAGAAGCACCCCGTAAGGTGGATTATTGCCCTTGTGGTGGTGGCCGCCCTGATTTTTATTTTCACACCTACGACCAATCCGCTGACAACCAAGACGGAGACAGCAACGGAAAGTAGCACGGATGAAAAGCTGGCCCTTCCCGCCTACTCTAAGTCGGACATTATAGTGGAGCACACCGGCTACACGCTCAATTACTGTGAAGAATACGAGCAGCCCTACTGGGTTGCCTATGTGCTTACGGCAGACGAAGTTTTCTCGGCCAACTCTGAGCGGGACGATAATTTCCACGAAGACCCGTCCATTCCAACTGGCAGCGCCACACTGGCAGACTACAAGGGCTCTGGCTACGACCGCGGTCACATGATTCCGGCAGCTGACCTTAAATGGAGCGCACAGGCCATGGACGACTCGTTCTACCTCTCCAACATGAGCCCCCAAGTTGGTAGCTTTAACCGCGGCATCTGGGCAGACCTTGAGTCTGCAGTTCGCACCTTTGCGGCGCAAAATCAGTCTATTTGCGTGGTAACGGGGCCGGTTTTGACAGATGGGCCTTACGAGACTATCGGGTCAAACGAGGTTGCCGTGCCGCATTACTACTTCAAGGCCATTTTGGATTACACGGGAAACGAGCACAAGGCAATTGGCTTTTTGCTGGCTAACGAGGGCTCGAATGCGGACTTGACCACGTTTGCCGTCAGCATTGACGAGCTTGAAGAGGTGACGGGGTTCGATTTCTTCCCTGCTCTGCCTGACGCTGAAGAGGAGGTCTTGGAGGCCAGCTACGACGTCTCGCTGTGGGATTTTTCCGAATTTAACGCCAAAAAGACGGCCAAAAAGTACGGCTACGACCTAGACAGCATGACCTTCACAGCGCCGGCCCAGACCACCAAGAGCGCGCCTGAGACGCCTACCGAGTACGTACTCTACTTCCTCTACCAGCACTTTGCCGGCTACAAAATCAAGCTGATTGCGTGGATTGAAGAGCTCACTTCAGAACTAATTACTTCACCCGCTTGATAACGGTTTTGTAGAAGTCAACGCCACCTGGCAAGCTAGAAGCCGATATATTCTCATCTAATCCGTGGATACTCTTTAACTGCTGGTCAGTGATGGCCAGCGGGGCAAAGCGGATTGCATTATCTGTAATTGGCCAATAGAAATAAGCATCGGTTCCACCTGTCATAACATACGGTGTTGGATGGACATTTGGATAGATTTCCTTGACTACCTCCTCAACCAGTTTGTAACCTTCCTTGGTAAAATCTACCGGCTTTTGTGGTGCTCTTGGATTGATAAATTCCATTTCAAGGTCATACTTTTTGCAAAGCGGCTCAAGCAGTTCCTTTGTCTCTTCAATCCCCTGATGCTGTATAAAACGAGTATTAATGTTAAGCCAGGCTTCTTCTGGAAGCACATTTGCTGCATTGGAGCCTCCACACATGGTAAAGGCCATTGTTGTCTTTATCATTGCACCGGCACTGGCATTAATCTTTGGAAGAACCTTCTCCAATAGCGGGGAGAAAAACTTGATATGCTTGAACACAAAACCAAGAGCGCCACTTGTGTACGGGGCAAAGCGTTTTAGCATTTCCTGCATGGTGCTGTTCATTTTGGCTTTGTTTGGATCGTGCTTTTCAATTTCACTTACAAAGGCAGAAAGCCTTGCAATTGGGCTTCCCTTCTTTGGCGTTGAAGCATGTCCACCATTGGAGCGAGCCGTGATTTTTATGTTGCCATGGCCCTTTTCCAAGGTTCCAATCATTGCAAACTGACCCTTCACTCCAGCCATTGGATTCGTGACAATCATGCCTCCTTCATCAAGTAACAGCTGAAGTTTTACGCCCTTGTCCTGTAAGTAGGCCACCGTTTTAGGAGCTCCATAACCACTAAGCTCTTCGTTGCAGGACGATGCAATATAAACATCCACCTTTGGTTGATACCCTTCTGCAATGGTTTCTTCTAGAGCCTGGAAGATGCACATAAGCGAACATTTTGTGTCCATTGTGCCACGGCCCCAAATGTTGCCGTTTTCATCAATATCGCCAGAAAATGGTTCGTGTTGCCATTTCCCTGTTGCTGGAACTACGTCCTGATGGGACATGAGCACAATTGGAAGACCTGTTGGTTCTGTTGCTTTGAGTTTTATTAATAAAGCTTCCCCTATTGTGACGACTTCACATTTTGAAAACACATTTGGGAACAATTGAGCTAAAACTTGATGGAAGTGTTCAAATTTTTCAACGTTCTCGTTTCCTTCTTCACTTACAGTGTTGCACTGTACCATTTTTGCTAGTTTTTCTGCGTAAAGCCTTTCTCTGTCTGTCATACTGAGCTCCTTTTTTCATTATAGCTCAATTCCAGTTGAGTTTTTAGTCCTTTTTGAGTATTATTGGGGCAATTGCGGCATTAGCACACCGGTAGTGCAGGAGCTTCCCAAGCTTCTGAAGCGGGTCCGACTCCCGTATGCCGCTTCTTTGTTCTTTGGCGCATTACTGCGTCAGTTCGCTCAGGCCGTGCAAAAATCCCAAGCGTCTGTCTTATGGGGAAAACTGTCGCAAAATGGAGCGCTTTTTATTTTTTGCGACATTTTTTGTCGCAAAAAATCTCTTAGCTACAATTTTGCGACAAAAAAATAGAAGCCAAGGGGTCTTGATACAAAAACTTTGCGAAAAAAATCTGTTTTTAGCCCAAGATGTGTAGTATCATGTAGGCATGAATATCTTAATGATAACTAGCGAGGCCGTGCCCTTCTCAAAATCAGGAGGCTTGGCTGATGTAGTTGGGGCGCTGCCACAGGCCCTCAACAATAGAAAACAGGATGCAAGAATTATTGTACCCGCCTATAACACAGCAAATGAAGACGCTGGAGAACTTGTCTGTAAGCTCAGTGTCCCTATGTTGGCCGCACCCCAAGAGGTAGAAATCAGGCAAAAGACGGTTAACAACGTCATCTATTACTTTGTCTGCAATCCAATGTATGGTCAAAGACTGGGAATCTACGGGGATACTAGCTTTCAGCCGTACTCTGATAACTTTGCTCGGTTCACAGTATTTTGCAAAGCAGCCCTCATGATGTGCGAATCCATCAACTGGAAACCTGATGTAATTCATTGTCACGACTGGACTACTGGGCTTGTCCCCTACCTTTTAAAGGTCAGAAATAATCAATTTTTCATGGACACCAAGACCGTCTTCACCATTCATAACTTAGCCTATCAGGGCACCTTCCCTCGCATGGATTTTCTCTTTGCTAACTGTAAGCCAAACCAGAAGCTTTTCTCCAACGGGCAGGTCAATATGCTTCAAGCGGGCCTAATCTATGCTGATTATATTACAACGGTCAGTCCAACGTATGCTAAGGAGATTCAGACCCAGCAGCAAGGCTGTGGGTTAGATTCAATTATTTGCAAGCGCAAGAGTAGACTTAAGGGCATCATCAATGGCATTGATATCAACGAATGGAATCCTCAAAAGGATGGACTTATCCCCTATCACTTCAGCAGTGGCAGAATGGGTGGCAAGGACAAGCTTAAAGCTGAAATACAGCAGCGGTTTGGACTTGAAGTCAGAAAGGATGTTCCTCTATTTGCCATGATTAGCCGGCTTGCATCGCAAAAGGGTTTTGACATACTTCTTCAAAAGCTGGAAGAGATTTTAAATGAAATGGATATCCAGTTAGTGATTATCGGGACAGGAGATACGGCAATAGAGAACGCGCTCAAGGACGTGCAGTCTAGGTGTAAGAATTTGAGCGTGAACGTGCTGTTTTCAAATAAAGTGGCGCATTTGGTGGAAGCTGGAAGTGATTTCTTCATTATGCCAAGCCGGTATGAGCCGTGTGGATTGAACCAGCTGTATTCGTTGCGCTACGGGACAATTCCTATTGCACACAAGACGGGTGGGCTTGCGGATACCATCATTGATGTGGACGATAACCCTGCTCAAGGTACCGGCCTGCTGTTTGAGGATTTGACGGCAGAGAATATCAAGAAGCACGTTGCAAGAGCTGTGGAGCTTTACAAGAGAACTGAAGGTAATGGAAGCCTAGCTAACATAAGAAAACGGGCCATGGAGCAGGATTTCTCGTGGGAGGCATCGGCTAAAGAATATATTGAGCTGTACGAAAAAATAACTTCAAGGTAAGATAATAGAAAGGAGAACGAGATGCGAAAAGACAAAGTTGTAGCAATCATTCTTGGTGGAGGAAAAGGTACAAGACTTTTTCCACTGACAAAAGACAGAGCAAAACCAGCTGTACCTTTTGCTGGTAAATTCAGATTGGTTGATATTCCAATTTCTAATTGTATCAACAGTGGTTTTAAACAGATATATCTTTTAACTCAGTTTAACTCTGCCTCACTGCACAACCATATTGGCGAAACCTATACTTTTGACCAGTTCACAAAAGGCTTTGTTCAGATTCTGGCTGCAGAGCAGACTTATAAAGGCGAATCTTGGTATCAGGGCACCGCGGATGCTGTTAGAAAGAACCTTCTGCACTTCCACGATCAGGATGCCGAGTACTACATTATTCTAAGTGGTGACCAGCTTTATAGAATGGACTTTTCCAAAATGCTTCAGCGCCACATTGAAACTGGTGCAGAGCTAACCATTGCCGCAAAACCAATTGCTCGCAGCCAGGCTACAGGGCTTGGAATCATGGGCACCAACGCCAGTGGAATGGTCACAAAGTTCTACGAAAAGCCGGCAGCTGACCTGGATATCAGCGACTACAAAGTCAAACCGGCCTACCTAGAAAAGAGCCTAGGCGTGAAAGCCAACGAGTCCAACGAATACCTAGCTTCAATGGGTATTTATATCTTCACCGCCAAAGCAATGGAAGAAGCGCTAGACAACGATAAGACCGATTTTGGTAAGGAAATCATTCCTGAAATTATCAAAACCAAGAAGGTAGCATCCTTCTTGTTTGACGACTTCTGGGAAGATATTGGAACCATCAAGGCCTTCTATGAGACTAACATTGACTTGGCAAGCATCAAACCTCAGTTTAATTTCTATGATGAGAACATGCCTATCTTCACTCATAGTAGATACTTACCTGCTACAAAGCTTAACTTCTGTAGTTTCTCAAGTTCTCTGGCTTCTGAGGGATCAATTATCACAAATGCCTCAATTGTTAACTCCATCATTGGTGTAAGAACTCTTATTGAAAGTGGAGCATCGCTTAACGGGGTCTACTGTATGGGTGCAACCTTCTATGAGACGGACAAGCAAAAGGAAGAAAACAAGAGACTTGGAATTCCTAATGTTGGTATTGGAGAAGGAACTCTCATTCGCAAGGCCATCATTGATATGAATGCTCGTATTGGTATGGGCTGCAGAATTGGTATTGATGATTTTGAGAGAAAGGATGGCGATTTTGAGAATTACTCCATCCATGATGGCATTATTGTTATTCACAAGAATGCTACAATTCCAAATGGTACAATTATTTAAATTAATACTATAAACGGAAAAAGGAAGTGAAAAACTGCGACGCCCAGGGTTGTAAAGCCCAGGGCGTTTCTTTTACTGTTGTTAACGATAAAAGTATCGGTTTTGTCCTTGTGGGCCTGGAGGTAGAAGTAGAAGACGTCTATGAGGATGTTGACGGCTGGGAGAAAATCGCCAAGCACTGCGGGGCCGGGGGACATGGGGAAGAAGATGAGGCCGGCGGTGAGGACTAGGCCTGTAATCATGAAGATTGTGGGATAGCTTTTTTTTGAGTAGTAGAAGGTTTTGAGGTTGATGAGAAAGAGGAAGGTGGCGCCGTATTTGTCTACAAGTAAGAGGCAGGCGGAGAGCAATAAGTAGATTATGCTTAGAAAGTAGATTTGAGGCATAGGCCCATTTTATATGTAGGGGTAGGCCTTTTCAAGTATGGGGGAAATTTTGATTGCGTTTTGGTTGTGTTTGCTGGGATTTATGAGCACAACTGATTGACCAAAAATTACTAGAAAGGATAATTGAAGCCAAGGAGAACAACCCATATGAAAAAAACTTTTTTTCTTGTTGTTTTGTTGATTTGTACGTTCGCTGTCGCTTTTGCTCAGCCACAAAGTGAACAGGTTCTCACCGTTTATGCTTATGACTCTTTTACCAGCGATTGGGGGCCAGGCAGTGCTATTGTTGAGGCTTTTGAAGCAAAGACTGGCATTAAGGTAAACCTTGTTGGGGCTTCCGGTGCTGTTGAGATGTATTCAAAGGTAGTTTATGAAGGCGCTTCTTGCCCAGCTGACGTTGTCATTGGCATTTCAGACTCTATTGAAGTTGATCAAGATCTCTTCTTAGATTGGACCCCTGAGTGTATGGAATCTCTCTCTGTTGGAAAAAATGGCAATCTTGTTCCTTTTGACTATGGTTACTTTGCCTTCATTGCTGACACAGAGTACTTCAAAGACCACGAACTTCCAACTTGTCTTGAAGATTTGACCAAGCCAGAATTCAAAGACAAAGTCATCTTAATTGACCCAAGAACCTCTTCCGTTGGACTTGGACTTTTAGTCTGGACCGTTGAAGCTCTTGGCGAAGACAACGCCTTCAACTGGTGGAAAGCCATGAAAGACAACGCCCTGACAATTGGAGACTCCTGGTCCTCTTCCTACGGACTGTTCACAGAAGGCGAAGCTCCACTTGTAATCAGCTACACCACAAGTCCTGTCTACCACGTGCTTTACGACGACACAACCCGATACCAAGCAATAGATTTTACAGACGGTCACGTTCACACCACCGAATATCTTGGAATTCTCAAGACTTCCAAGAACGTTGCAGCTGCAAAGCTTTTCTGCGAATTTGTTCTCAACGAAGGCCAAGCAGACATTGCTGTTGCAAACACTATGTTCCCTGCAAACAGTTCTGTGGAACTTCCTTCTGCCTTTGAATATGCCCTCATGCCAAGCAAGACTATTGAGTATGATCAGCATGAATTCATCTCTAAATCTGACGAGTATCTTACCCGTTGGTCAGAAACCATGGTATTATAATTCTTAGGGTTGTTATGAAAAAAGAATCGTTCTACAGATTATATCCAATTGCAGGCTTTGTCCTGTTCTTCCTCCTTTTTCTCCTTCCGGTTTGTATCACGCTCAGCCAGGCTTTTATTGAGGACGGAAATTTTTCAATTGCTTTAATTGTAGAGACGTTCTCAAATCCTTACTACTTAAGAATAATGGCCTTTACATTGATGCAAGCGTTGCTCAGCACGCTTGCATCACTGGTAATAGGTCTTCCCGGGGCGTATATCATGACAACCTATAAGTTTCCTGGGAAGAAACTATTGAAGGCCCTCTACTCGGTTCCTTTTGTACTTCCATCAATCCTAGTTGTTTTAGGTTTTGTTATTTTCTATGGAAACAGTGGCTTTTTAAACAAAGCTCTCATGGCTTTATTCAAGCTTGATGAGCCACCCCTTCATATTCTTTATTCCTTTACCGCAGTAATTTTAGCTCATGCCTTCTACAATTTTCCTGTTGTTATTTCCATTGTAAGTGAATATTGGCAAAAGCTAGATTCTTCCTGTGAAAGAGCAGCTCAAACTCTTGGCTCTGGCAGAGTTAAAGTTTTCAGAACCATAACTCTTCCTAGGCTCAAACCGGCAATTTTTAGTGCCTCATCCCTTGTTTTCTTATTCTGTTTCACAAGTTTTGCAATCATTCTTGTTTTGGGTGGAGGCCCAGCCCTAACCACCACTGAAGTTGAAATTTATAGACTTGCAAGAATTAGTCTTAATCCTGAAAAAGCCTGTGCTTTAAGTCTTTTTTCAACGTTTGTTGCAATTATTGTACTTTTGATTTATTCCGCTTCACAGAACAAGCAAAACAAGAGCGAATCAATTAAGCAATCTCAAATTAAGATACAGAGAAAACCAGCAACTTTCTTACAGCACTTTGGAATTATATTGTATCTGCTTTTCTCCTTGCTATTTATCCTATGCCCAATTCTAAGCATTATTGCAAGGTCCTTCCTTGGCTCTACCTCAAGAGCCAGTGGTCTAGTTTTTTCAACTGCAGCCTATGAAAAATTATTTGCTCTTGGAAGCTCAAATTTAAAGGCAATAATTAACAGCGTTATAATTGCTTTAGCCTCTTCTATCTTGGCTTCTGGGGTTGCTTTACGCATTTGCACCTACCTTGTAAAAACCAAGAAAGGAAAAGTTTTAACTGATGCAATTTTAATGCTTCCTATGGCAATTAGTTCCGTTATTGTTGGTTTAAGTTATTTTATTATATCAAAATATTTTAAATTTATCCCTTCTATAGTTTTGATTATTTTGGCGCATACCGTCATTACAATGCCGTTCATTATTAGAACAGTTCTACCTGTATATAGAAAAATTCCTGAAAGTTTAGTTAATGCTTCTAGGACAATGGGCTACAGTGCAAGAGCAACCTTCTTGCATATTGAAAAGCCCATCCTTAGGCCTGCCCTTCTTACTGGCATGGTATTTTCTTTTGTTTTAAGCATGGGGGAGTTAAATGCCACTCTGCTGCTTGGAAGTTCCAGTTATCAAACCTTGCCAGTTCAAATTTATAGATTGATTAGTTCCTACAACTACCAAGGCGCCTGTGCTATGGGTTGTATTTTGATAGTTGTTTGTTTTATTGTTTTTCTTATTAGCGAAGCTTTGAAAAGGAGAAGTTATGTCTGAACTTGGTTTGAGTTGTAAAAACATTAAAGTCGCATATCCTCAATTTACAATGGAGCTTGATTTCTCCATAAACAAAGGTGAACTAGTAGCTTTGATTGGTCCTTCCGGAAGTGGTAAGAGCACCACCCTTTCACTAATTAGCGGCCTTCTTCAACCCCAAAGTGGAAGCATTCTCATTAATGGAAAAGATGTTACAAATCTCAGCCCAGATAAGCGAAAGATAGCCCAAGTCTTTCAAGACTACGCACTTTTTCCACATATGACGGTAGAACAGAACATTGCTTACCCAATGAAGAATCTCAAGCTGGCCAAAGAAGACATTAAAAATGAAGTCTCTAAATTCCTTGATTTAGTTAACCTAGCAGGCTATGAAAAGCGCCACATTGATGAGCTTTCAGGAGGTGAAAGACAGCGCGTTGCACTGGCCAGAGCGCTTGCCTCAAAGCCGGATTTATTACTTTTAGATGAGCCGCTTTCAGCCCTTGATGCCAAGCTCAGAGTCACCCTCAGGAACGAAATTAAAGACATTCAGCGCAAAACTGGCACCACAACCCTCTACGTCACCCACGACCAAGAAGAAGCCCTAAGCATCTCTGACAATCTTGTCATCCTCAACAACGGCAAGATTGAGCAAATGGGCAACCCAGAAGACATCTATAGGCGCCCTGCCACAGAATTTGCCGCCACCTTCATGGGAGAATGCAACATCCTCCCCTACGAAATCATCCTCAAGACTCTGCGCGTCTCTGAAGCCGATGCCTCTAAGTTTATCTACCAGTGTTTTGGCCCGGATCACAAGCTCTTCTTCAGACCTGAGGACATGGTTGTAAACGATATCCCTGAGCTTCCTTTCCCAGAATTCTTCCCTCATCTGCGCTTTGAAAATGCAAGGATTGTCAGATGCGAATATATGGGAAAAGAGTACCTTATCACGGCAGAATATGCAGGCCATAAGATTAAAGCCTACACCCCGTACAAACCAGCCTCTGATAAGATTACCATTGGAATCAGAATTGCAAAGATTCTTGAGTTTAATAATGGAAAGTTAACACGGCATTAATTGCTACTTTAGTCAAATTTCAATTGTTTGACGTTCTGAATTTCGTCTCTTAGCATGGCTGCTCTTTCAAATTCAAGGTCCTTAGCCGCCTGTAACATCTGCGTTTCAAGCTCTTTGATATAACGCTTTCTATCGGTTGCATTGAGCAGGTTAAAGCCAGCTTTCATAATCTTGATATCCTGCTTGCTGTTTTCCACGGCATCAGTCTTTTCACGCTCAAGAATGTCTTCAACGGCCTTTATGATGGTTTTTGGCGTTATATTGTGCAGCTCATTATATTTCATTTGGAGGCTTCTGCGCTCTTGGGTCTCGGTTATGGCCTCCTTCATGGCGTCGCTCATTTTGTCAGCATACATGATAACTTTACCATTTGCATTACGAGCAGCTCTACCTATTGTCTGAATAAGAGAGGTGGTGCTACGCAAGAAGCCAATTTTATCTGCATCCAAAATGGCAACAAGAGAGACTTCAGGAAGATCCAAGCCTTCTCTTAAAAGGTTGATACCCACCAGCACATCAAATTCACCAAGCCGTAGCTGCTTTAAAATCTCAACCCGTTCAATTGTATCAATTTCTGAATGCAAGTAACGGACTTTAACTCCTTTAGAAGCCAAGAAATCAGCAATATCTTCTGCCATTCGTTTGGTAAGGGTTGTAACAAGAACGCGTTCTTGGACTTCTGTGCGTTTTCTAATCTCTCCAAGGAGGTTTTCCATCTGACCTTCTGTTGGTCTTACTAGAATCTCTGGGTCCAAAAGTCCTGTTGGCCTAATTACCTGAGACACCACCTGAGAAGAAAGCTGTTTTTCCAACTTTCCCGGGGTTGCAGAGACAAAGATTCTCTGACCGGTAACGCTGTCAAACTCGTCATACTTTAGAGGTCTGTTATCAAGAGCTGAAGGCAGCCTAAAACCATACTGTACAAGATTTACCTTTCTTGAATGGTCTCCTTCATACATTGCTCCAATTTGAGGGAGGGTAACGTGGGACTCATCAATAAAAGTGAGAAAATCGGGCTGAAAGTAGTCTAGAAGGACTGCGGGGCGTTCTCCGGGGGCGCGGTTGGATAGTGGGCGCGAGTAGTTTTCAATTCCGGAGCAGTAACCCAGTTCTTGGAGCATTTCTAGGTCATACTCCACGCGGGTCTTAATTCTTTCTGCCTCAAGGGGATGGCCGGTATTCATAAAGTATTCGTACTGCTCTTCCATCTCTTTGTGAATGCGATCCAAGGCGGCAATTACCTGCTCTTTTGGCATGACAAACTGTTTGGCGGGATACAGGGTAAAACTCTCCTGCTTGTTCTGCCTTTCGCCAGAAATTGGATCAAACCACTGAATGGACTCTACCTCATCCCAATCCAGCGTTATTCTTACGGCGTTTTCAAGATACGGGGGGAAAATCTCAATCACATCTCCGTGTACGCGAAAACATCCACGGGCCAGCACTAGGTCGTTGCGCTCATACTGCATACGGGTCAGCTGCTCCAACTCAGTTCTGTGATTAAAGACCATACCAGTTCTAAAGACGTGCGTCATGTCTCTAAGGGAAACGGGGTTGGCCAAGCTGAAGATGCAGGAGACAGTAGCAACTACAATTACATCTCGACGTTCCATGAGAGAGAAAGCTGCAGAGAGTCTCATGCGGTCAATTTCTTCATTTATGTCTGCGTCTTTTTCAATGTAAAGGTCTTTGCCGGGAACGTAGGCTTCAGGCTGATAGTAGTCGTAAGTAGATACAAAATACTCAACTCGGTTTTCTGGAAAGAAGGATTTAAATTCCTTGTAAAGCTGTGCTGCCAGGGTTTTATTGTGGGACAAAATGAGGGTAGGACGTTGCACTTTCTCTATGATTTTTGCCATAGTGTACGTCTTTCCGGACCCCGTTACGCCTTTTAACGTTTGGTATCTATCCCCATTAAGGACGCCTTCTGAAAGCTTGTCTATTGCCTGTTGCTGGTCCCCAGAAGTATCAAAGGGAGAATGAACAACAAAAGGTTTATCTATCCACTGGACTGCTCCGTGGACATTTTGGACCATATCTCCGCCCCATGAGGAATCAAGCTTTGAAACTTCATCTGACATACTATTCCTGACTTTTTACTATATCACGACTGGGCTATCCAGCTCAGATATTCATCCGTTCTTTCCACAAGTTCCACAGTAAGGGTCACCGTTGAACCGTTGCGGTTAACCACCACAGGAACCTTATCACCAGGCTTTGTATTAGACAAGGCGGTAAATAGGTCATTGTAATCAGTAATATCCACACCGTTAATCTTGGTAATGATATCGCCACCAAGATAAATAACGGAAGAGCCATAAAGCACCTGTGAAGTTCCCGCTTTAAGCCCAGCCTTAGCTGCTTTACCCTCCGGCACCACCTGACTGACCAGAAGGCCCTTTGAAACACTGAGATTAGCATAGTCAACTATGGACTGTGAGAGCTGCACCGGAACAATATCCAGCCAACCCCGAGTCACCTTGCCGTACTTTATGAGATCTGAAACAGCATCTGAAGCCGTATTGGAAGCAACAGCAAAATTCATACCTTGACTTGTTCCACTTGTGGAGTAAATTGAAGTATTGATTCCAATTACCTCCCCTTTGGTATTCAATAGCGGTCCACCAGAGTTACCCGGATTTATTGGCGCAGAAGTCTGAACCATGCCCAACAGCACCTTGCCGTCTTCATCTCTAATTGGTCTACTCAAACCCGATATACACCCAGTGACCAACGTACGGTCATAGCCAAATGGGTTTCCAATGGCCAAAACCTTTTGTCCTACCACAAGGGAGTCTGAATCTCCAAACGTAAGATACTCAAAAGTGACTCCATCTGCAGGAGTAATGCGAATCACAGCAATATCGTTCTCGCTGTCAATTCCAACAAGTTTGGCTTCATAGGTTGAATTATCATAAAGAGATACGGTTATAACAGAAGCATCTGAAATCACATGCTCATTTGTAACAATGTAGCCATCTGCGGAAATGAAGAAGCCAGAACCTGTGTCAGTGGTTGGAACTGCATCAAAGTAGGAAGAATCATTGGAGACTTGAGTCTCAATATGAACCACCGCCTTATTACACTTTTCAAAAATACTAATATTTTGAAGCTCATCTTCACTGTAATTCCAAGAGCCTTCATCTCCTTGAAACAGACTTACTCCAGATTCCCCATAGTAAATGTTATCAACTGGGACTCCAGCCATCTCCAGAAGACCTTTCTCTCCTGAAGCGTCAAGCACCTCTTGAAGGGCACTTCGCAATTCTTTTTGACGCTGCTTTGATTCAATTGCATTTGTCCATCTTATAAGAACATAGCCAATAAAAATCACAAATATGGCGCCAAGAATAATTAAAAGAATACGAACTGCTTTGTTTCTAATTTTCATACCAAAAATAGTATCCAAAAAATATTTATATGCCAATAGCCTCTGTTGGTGGTTCGCAGCCCTGCTGGGTGCAGTTATAGGCAGCAATCTTTGAAGCAAACTCAAGCATTTCTTTTGCTTCAGACTGTGTAATTTCCTCAACAGTTTTTCTGCTGTGGTCCTTTCGCTTCTGAAGTTTTGCAAGAATTGCACCAGAAAAGACGTCTCCGCAACCAATGGTATCTACAATAGTTTCTACTGAGAGGCTTGGAACGCTTACTTCAAAGCTTGGAGCATACCAAGTTGCACCCTTTTCCCCCTTAGTAACAATAAGATGAAGTTTGCAAACCTTTTTAAGTTCCTGCACTGCTTCTTGTAGCGTAGCCTCTGGGAAAACTAGCTTTAAATCTTCTTCACTGACTTTCACAAACTCACACTTTTTAGCAAACTCAAGCATTCTATTTTTGAAGTCTGCCATAGCTTCAATAACAGCGGGTCTAACATTTGGGTCATAGAAGACAACCGGCTTTGGCTCTATGGTCTCTATTGCAGGAAAAACCGATTCTCTAGTTTCAGGGAAAGCGAGCATCAAAGAACCGGTCATAATAAAATCAATGTCCGTCATTACAGCAAAGGCATTAGAAAGTTGGGCCACAGTGGCATTTGAGGCTACCGTTTTCTTCCAGTCAAAGACATAATCAGCTTTCCCAGCTTTATCAATAAGCGCCTTACTACACAGCGTTGGAAGCTCAAAATTACATAGCTGAGGGTCAAACATAATACAGTTATCAATGAGCTTTTCCAAAATTAAATTTCCATAAGCGTCTGTTGAAGTCTTTGAAAAAAGAGCGGTAGAGGCCCCCAGTCTTGCCGTTGTTAAAGCCACATTTAATGGACAGCCACCAATCCTTTCTGAAAGTATTCTAGTTTCATCCTCTTTGGAACAAACAATATCTATAAGCGACTCACCAACACAAACTATCATATAAGCCCCATTGCACGTCTTTTGCGTACTCTTTAATATATTAGAGATTATGGCATGTTTTAGGACAATATGCTATCATCGGTTTGAACTTTAGAGCCCCTTTGAAAGGGCAGCGGAGGATAATATGGACAAGAACGAAAATCCGGTAGTAGAGAGCGAAGTAAAAGCTCCCCTTAACTTCATTGAGAAAATCATTGAAGACGACCTTGCAAATGGACGCGTGCCAAACAATCAGATAGTCACACGCTTTCCCCCCGAGCCAAACGGCTATTTGCACATTGGACACATCAAATCTATCTGCTTGAATTTTGGACTTGCCCAGAAATACGGCGGAATCTGTCACCTCAGACTGGACGACACCAACCCCGCCAAAGAAGACATGGAATACATAGACTCCATCAAGTCCGATATCAAGTGGCTTGGTTTTGACTGGGGAAAGTACGAATTTTATGCATCGGACTACTACGACCAGCTTCACGAGATTGCAATTGACCTGATTAAAAAGGGCATGGCCTACGTGGATAGCCAGACGCCAGAGGAAGTTAGAATTAACCGCGGTACTCTAACCACTCCTGGCAAGAACAGTCCAGACAGAGACAGAAGCATTGAAGAAAATCTCAGGCTCTTTAAGGAAATGGGTGAAGGCAAGTATCCAGAAGGGACCTACCTGCTACGGGCAAAGCTAGATATGGCAAGCCCAAACATCAACATGAGAGACCCAGCTTTGTACAGAATCAAGTTTGCCGAGCATCCAAGAACGGGCAACAAATGGTGTGTCTATCCAATGTACGACTTCACCCACCCTATCTCAGATGCAATTGAAGGCATTACCCATTCTATCTGTACTTTGGAATTTGAAGATCACAGACCAGCATACGACTGGGCTTGCTCCATTGATAACATTGAACACACTCCTCATCAGTACGAGTTTGCAAGATTGAACATCAACTACCTGGTAATGAGCAAGAGAAAGCTTCTGCAATTGGTCAAAATGGGCATTGTTAGCGGTTGGGATGACCCAAGAATGCCTACCATCAGCGGTATTAGAAGACGTGGATATTCTCCAGAGTCTATGAAAGACTTTGTTAACCGTGTTGGAGTTGCAAAGGTAGAATCCATTGTTGACTACTCTCTCATGGAGTTCTGCGTACGTGAAGACCTCAACAAACGTGCAAAGCGTGTCATGGCTGTCTTAGACCCAATCAAGCTTATCATTGACAACTATCCAGCTGATAAAACCGAGTATTTCACAACTGAGAACAACCCAGAAGATCCTTCAATGGGAACTAGAGAAATTCCTTTCACCAATGAGCTTTACATTGAGCGGGAAGACTTCATGGAAGTCCCACCAAAGGGTTATCACCGCCTTTACATTGGCAACGAGATTCGTCTTAAGAATGCCTACTACGTCAAGGCAACCAGCTGTGAAAAGGATGAAGATGGCAAAGTGACGGTTGTTCACTGCACCTACGACCCAGAATCCCGTGGCGGGGAAACTGCTGACGGCCGCAAGGTTAAGGGCACCAGCCACTGGGTAAGCGCAAAATATGCAATTTCTGCTGAAGTTCGTCTTTATGATAAGCTCTTTGCTGCTGAAAACCCAGGCGGAGCTACTGGCAACTACCTAGATGATTTAAATCCTGATTCTCTTATTGTCATGAAGGATGCAAAGATTGAGCCATCTGTTGCAACTGCAAAGCCAGGCGAATATCTTCAGTTCATCAGAAGTGGTTATTTCACACCAGATTATGATACAACGGATGAGCATCCAGTGTTTAACAGAACAGTTACTCTGAAAGACTCTTGGGCCAAACAAAAGGCCAAGATGGGACTGTGATTTGCACCGTATACTGCGTCGTTGCGTTCGGGCCGTACAAAATAGTACTGTCCCTCACTGACTCCTTGTCTACGGCACAAATTAATTTCATGTGAACTGCGTCGTTGCGTTCGGGCCGTACAAATGTCTACGGCACAAATTAATTTCATGCGAACTGCGTCGTTGCGTTCGGAGAAAATTAACAAAGGGACCTCAATTTGGGGTCCCTTTTCTATAAATTAGCATTCAAATTAGTCTTCTTTCTTGGAGGAGAAATCTAAATCATCGGTATTCCAGAAGAAGTCTGAGCTGTCGTCACGCGAACGGGCTGACTTGAAGGAGTCGTAGCCGTAGGGCTTTCTGGTTTTAGCTTTGTCAAAAGTCTTTGATTTGTCAAAGCTGCGTTCAGACTTGTCCTCGCGGCCCTTGTAAGGAGAAGAGGAGCTTCTGCTTCCAAAACTGCGCTCTCTGTAAGAACTGCTAGCGCTACGTCTATCATAGCGGTCAAAACGGTCAGATTTGTCATATCTTGGACGTTCAGAGTAATCAGAACGCTCAGATCTATAGCTGTCTCTACTGTCTCTATTGTCTCTGTCGTTGCGGTCGCGACTGTAGGATCTTTCTGACCTGTAACCTCTGTCTTCGCGCCTTGAGTCCCGTCTGTCATCTCGTCTATCGTCCCGTTCGCGACTGTAGGATCTCTCTGACCTGTAACCTCTGTCTTCGCGCCTTGAGTCTCGTCTGTCGTCACGTCTATCGTCCCGGTCGCGACTGTAGGATCTTTCTGATCTGTAGCCCCTGTCCTCGTGCCAGTCATCCCGTCTGTCATCCCGGTCGCGGTAATCTCTATCATGGCGCTCGCTTCTGTAGCGGTCATAACCTCCACGCTCAGAATTGCGTTCTACCCGACTACGATAACTTGGCCTATCACTGTTGCGATTACTTGAGTAGCTCTTCTTTTCAAAACCTCTTTTTTCTCTCTCAGGTTTTCTCTCTACACTCTTCTTGTCTGAACCCTTTTCAGACTCCTGCTTTGGCTCACTCCAATCCAATTTGAGTGAATCATCATCTAATGCCATCATCCAACTCCTAGCCGTACCCTTACGGCCCTTTGCAAATCCTGGAGCCTGTACAGCTCCTGTAATCTCTTTAACGCTCAAACCTCTGAGCGTTCTTCTATCCATCCTGAAAGATCCAAGATTGGTTGAAAACAGAATAAAGCCTGTCTTCTTTAACAAGGTTGTAAGATTTTTTATCCATTTGGCGTAGTCCCTAGCCACGTCAAAATCTCCTTCCATCTTTCTGCTATTTGAAAAAGATGGTGGATCAAAGATAATTATGTCGTATTTTTCACCAAGTTTGATAGCTTGGGAAATATACTTGGTTGCATCCATACAGATACATTGATAATTATCGCCTTCAAAACCATTCTGAGCTAGGTTTTCCTGTGCCCACTTGGTGTAGGTTGCGCTCATATCAATGCTCTTTACGCTGTTGGCACCACCGGCTGCAGCGTAAACCGAGAAGCTTCCCGTGTAGGAAAAAAGATTAAGCACATCTGCTCTCATACTTCTTTCTTGGATAAGCATTCTAGTTAAACGATGGTCTAAAAAGAGCCCTGTGTCCACATAAGTGGCCAAATCCACCTTAAAGTGAAGATTGTTTTCATCAACTACAGTTTCAATAGAATCCTTTTCTGTTTTTTCATGTTGCTCTTTTTCATTGCGCTTTGCCCTGTAGGAATAAATTATATTCTCAGGTTCCAAATAGAGCATTCTGGCACAAATATCCACACAGCTAGAAAGCATGTCAGCTGAAAGTGGGCCATCTTCACCATAGTCTGTGACTTTGGCGTATTTTCCATAAAGATCCACTGTTACTGGAAACTGAATAAGGTTTCTATCATAAACTCTAAAACAGTTAGTACCTTGAGGAAGAAGTTCATGCCGCATTTGTTGAGCATTATTTTTTAATATTTTTCCAAAGTCTTTTTCAAAGAATTCCATAGCCTTGGCATTATATATAGTTTAGGAAAAAAGTTGAATTACTTCACCTCATTTTCCTTGCACTGTTTACAATAACCTTTAAACACTAAATCATAGCCCGTAAACTCAAAACCTTGACGGTCTCCAATTTGGTCAATTAAGTCATGCATGTAGGGCAAATCAACGTCTATAACTTTACCACACTTAATGCATCTGGCATGGTAATGCTCCTGGCAGTTATGGTCAAAATGACTTGCTCCACCTGGAATTTCAACGTCATATAAATCTCCATTTTCAGCAAGTTCTTTTAAATTTCTGTAAACCGTACCCTTACTAATGTGTGGGTATTCTTTGGCCACTTCCTCATAAATTTCTTCTACATTGGGATGATTTTTAAGCTTTTTTACAGCCTTCAAAGTAAGTGTGCGTTGAATTGTATTGCGTTCCATATTAGTAACATATATCAATAAGGATTTAGTGTCAATTTTCCTCTCTTGAGAATTAAATTAAAATATTACATAATTGTGGCTTACTAATGAGGTGTATCAGATGGATAACAGACCAAAAGATGCAAGCTACAACGGAATCACTGAAGGCGTTATTTGGAAACAACTTCTCAAATTCTTCTTTCCAATTCTCTTTGGAACCTTCTTCCAGCAACTCTACAACACGGTAGATACGGTAATAGTTGGAAACTTTCTTGGGAAAGAAGCCCTTGCCGCAGTAGGAGGCGGAACCAGCACCGTCATTAACCTCTTAATTGGCTTTTTCACAGGCTTAGCCTCTGGAGCCACAGTTGTCATCTCCCAATACTTTGGAGCCAAAGACGGACTAAACGTTCACAAGGCCATCCATGACGCCGTAGCCCTTTCCCTATGGGGCGGCTTGCTCATCTCAATAGCCGGATACGTCACTGCAGAGCCACTTTTAAGACTCATAGACACGCCAGAAGACATCATGCCCCTTGCTCTGAGCTACACCCACATCTACTTTGCCGGCGGAATCTTCATTGTGATGTACAACATTGGAGCCGGCATCTTCAGAGCCTTTGGCGACAGCAAAAGCCCCCTCTACTTCCTTATAGCCGGCTGCTTACTCAACATAGTTTTAGACCTCCTCTTTGTAGGCCCCCTCAAAATGGGCGTTGACGGAGCAGCCTACGCCACCGTACTCTCCCAAGTCTTCTCCTTAATCCTAGTCACTATCTCCCTACGCCGCAAAACCGATAGCTGCAAGCTCATCTATAAAGACATCAAATTTGACAAATTGATGCTCAAAAAGACCCTCTACATTGGATTTCCAGCAGGCTTGCAATCTGTTCTTTACACAGTATCCAACCTAATAATACAAGCCAACATCAACAGATTTGGAACTGATACCGCGGCAGCCTGGGCGGCCTATGGAAAGTTAGATTGCTTCTTCTGGATGATTCTCCAAGCCTTTGGAATTGCAATAACCACGTTTGTAGGACAAAACTACGGAGCAGGTCAAACTGAAAGAGCAAAAAAAGGTGTAAGAACCTGTCTCTATATGTGTTTTGGTTCTACTTTTGTCATTGAAGCAATATATCTGATCTTCTCTCGTTATGGCTTTATGCTATTTGTAACAGATGAAGAGGTAATTAATATTGGAGTTGAAATACTGAACTGCATTGTCCCGTTCTATTTTACCTACATCTTCATTGAAATTCTTTCAGGAGCAATCAGAGGAACGGGAAAATCCCTAGTTCCAACGCTAATTACCGTATTTGGAATTTGTGGACTAAGAGTCATTTGGCTTGCCATCATACCAAAACTCTTTAGCTCAATTAATTCTGTCATGATTTGTTATCCAGTAACTTGGATAGTCACTTCCCTTGCCTTCTTCATCTATTATAAGTTTGGCAAGATTTACGACACTAGCAGGCTCTCATGACAAAAATTTTTCCTGAATCTCCAGCAAAAGAAGAAGCTCTTAAACTTGCCTTACAGCTTGATACAACTCCATTAGGAGTAGCCTTAAAGCAACCCGGCCATGGGAGAATGTTTGGAGTTTTGACCTGCACCGACGGAACAATTTACAAAGCCTTTTCTGGTCTTCTTGAAGGACAATATGAAGTAGAAGGTTTTGTACCTCCAGTCTTTGAGGTTCAAAAAATGAAAGAACTTCTAAGCTATCATGATTCAATAATAAAAGCGTGCAAAAGTCCAAAAGAAGCAAGAGATAAATCCAGAAGCTGTTGGAATGAGGTTTTAAAATTATATACTTTTCACTGTTTTGATGGCCTAAAAAGAACATTAGACACCATTTTCCCCAATGCTCCTTCAGGAACAGGCGATTGTTGTGCGCCCAAACTTATAAGCTTTGCCTACAGTCAAAAAAAGAAGCCTTACTCCCTTTGTGAATTTTTCTATGGAGCTGGGACTCACCCACACCTGAGCTTCCACAGCCCTTGCGATTTTAGATGTAAGCCAATTCTTAAATATCTCCTTGGCCTTGATATTGAATACTATGACAGCTCAATTATTGTTGTTAACAAACCAAGCGGAATGCTTAGCATTGAAGGGCGTGGCGAAGACAAACAAGACTGCATTGCCTCAAGAGTAAAGCAGCTCTACCCTAGTTGTATTTCACAACCCTGCGTTCATAGATTAGACCAAGCAACAAGTGGTCTTATAGTACTAGGTCTTACACAAGATGCACATGATAAGCTTTCCAAAGCTTTTGAAAACAGAGAGCCACAAAAGACCTATGAAGCACTTGTACACGGTATAATACAAGAGGCAGAAGGAATAATTGAACTTCCAATTAGGCTGGACCCAGATAACCGGCCTCATCAGGTTGTAGATTATGAAAAAGGAAAGAATGCCATCACCAAGTGGAAAAAACTTTCAATTGAAAATCTTTTTGGTCACAAGTGTACTCGCCTTGAGCTACAACCTTTGACAGGCAGAACTCATCAACTTAGGATGCACTGCACCTACGGCCTTGGTCATCCTATTGTTGGAGATAAACTCTATGGACTAGAAGAGGACAAGGCGCCCCGTATGATGCTTCAAGCCAGAAAGCTTTCTTTCACACATCCTATTACAGAAGAAGAACTTAGCTTTGAACTTCAAGCAGAATTTTAGTTTAGCAAAAAGCTTAAACAGAAGTCTTAAGCTCAAGCTTCCACAAAATCTTATTTATTCCAAAGTCGTAGATTAGAGAGACTGCCAAAGGTGCGCTCTTTAGCCCCAAAAAGCCTACATCCATTGAAATTTTTGCTCCAACCTGTGCAGTAGGGGCAACTCCGTCATACCAGAGCAAATTGGCAAAAACCCCAAACTTGTTATTGGAAAGCAAAATAAGTTCTGCAAGGCCAATCTTTTTAGAGAAGAAAGTCCAGTCTAGGGCAATAGTAGAGGCAATTACATACTGCTGAGAATTTGAAGATGTTGAAAGCTCAGAGCCCTGAGCTTTTAGAGCAGGATCAAAAACTGTATAACCATCAGCTGAGAAAATTGGGACCTCGCCCCTGCCATCAAAGGCGAATCTGTAATTAAAGGAACAATTTAACTCAAAAGGAAAACTCCAAGCGTTTAGAGAAAAAGCAAGGGAGGTTGCGCCAAATAATCGGGCTTGCGAAGTACCAATCCAGCCCAAGGACTGCAGTCCAGCAGTCAATTCGCCAGAAAAATACTGGGAGGAGTAGTAAAGATTGGCCGTTAAAGTAGAAAATGGCGTTTTACTGTCCCAAAAGGTGCCCGTCAAAGCGTCATTTCTAAAAGTGAGCTCTGTGGTCTGGCGACCGATAAACTCAAAGCTACCAGGCAAAAGACCAAGCTCAAATGCCTCAGTTCTATACTGGAAAGACTGAGACAAAAGCTCTGTGTGGCCAACCTTAACGCTATCTTTCAGGTCCACGGAAAAGTAGACCGTACCGTCAAAGTTAAACTTAAAATTATTGCCCAAATAATAATCTATAAACAAATCCAGCGTAGGCAACGTACGTCGATACTTCAACAAAGAACTATCATAATTATCGTACCCAAAAGCCTGAAGCTTAGAGGAAGCGCCTAATACTAAATTCAAATCCAAATCATCATACGAGAACGTGTACTTTAAGCCAAACAGCAGGTCGTCCCGCAAAAGATAGCCATTATCCGAGTGAGAGGAAATTGCCACCCCTAACGAAGACGATGTCCCGATATTTGAGGTTCTATTAAAAATATCATACTTCTTCTTGATTATAGGTATCTGTTTTTCATTCTCTGCTCTTTTAGCATCAAGCTTTTCTTTAAACTGATTATTAATCTGGGCTGCCTCTTCAGTAGCATTGTAAAGAGCTACCAAATTAGCTATTGCCTCACTTTGATCTAAGCAGGAGCTATAACCCTGCTCAGATATCAAGGAGCAGGATTCAAAGTCCATAAAGGAGAAATCCTCAACGTTGCATCTAACCCACACGGCATCTGGATGATTGAGAAGTTCTTTTACCCCCTGCCTTCTCTTGCCAATATCTATACTGACATTGAGGCCAGTCAGAGGATTTTTTAGGTTCAAATCTTTACCGGCATAAAAAGTAGTTGAAACCAAAACAACGTTGGTAAATTTATAAGCAACCTCCAAAGGAACAAGATTTGCAATTCCACCGTCTATAAGGACATGACCCTTGTACTGAACGCTTCCAAAATAAACAGGAAGAGCAAAGCTAGCAGCAAAAACATCATAAAAATCGCCCTCAGAGATAAGAATTTGGCGTTTGGTTACCATGTCTTCACAAACCACAATAACTGGAATTGATAAATCCTCAAGGCGTAGGTCCGTTCCAAGGTAAGCACTTATACAGGAAAGGAATTTATCAACATTCAAAAGTCCAGTATTAACCGGCAAAGTAAAATCAAAAAGATGACCAATTTCTGTTGTGCTAATAATTTGTTGAATCTGACTTGGACTTAAGCCAGCACTATACATGAGAGCAATTATGCTTCCCATAGAGTTACTAACAATAAAATCTGGAACAATTCCCTGTTCTTCTAAGTATTCCAAGACACCAATGTGTGCAAAAGCTCTGGCCGAGCCTCCACTTAAAACAACACCAACTGGTTCACGAACAGAGCCAGTTTTTTCTTCAATTCTTTGTTTAAAGCTTTCTTCTCCGTAAAAAATTGGCTCATTTGCTAATAGCAGCGCCCCATCCTCTGTTGCAACTGTGGGAGTTTCAGTAGAATCACTGGCAAAAATGGCAAAGCAGGAAAGAACCACAATGACAACTAAAATAAATTTTTTAAACTTCACCCCATGGCCTCCAAGCTTTATTTTGCAAGTTATATAGTAACAGATTTTAAGTCCAACAATCAAACAATATGGTAAAAAAACGGTTACAAATATAAAAAACCAAACATACTTGAAAAAAAGCAATCTTTAAGCTAACATAGCTCAGTACTTGCCGGAGTGGCGGAATGGTAGACGCGCTAGACTCAAAATCTGGTGTCAGCAATGGCGTTCGAGTTCGAGTCTCGTCTCCGGTAAA
>CAVCYP010000024.1:0-26008 GCA_963606545.1 Sphaerochaetaceae bacterium | reverse complement strand
TCTTGGCTCTGACAAAACGAAAGAAACAGCATAGGTAAAGAAAAAGGGCTGCTGCCAAGTCTTATGACGTTTGCAACAGCCCTTAAATTTTTATTTTAAATTATTAGTTTAAGTAAAGAATCTCTTTAGCTTGAGCTTCTGTTAACTCGCAGTGGTAGAAAAGTGAGTAGAACTCAATTGTCTTTGCCACAATGTCAACATTTCTTTCTGGATACATGATGTAGGTGAGCCAGAACAAGCCAATGATTCTGTTGGAACATGGTGGGCCTGTTACAAAGCCGTGTGGAAGGCTAGGAGTCTTGTAAACCTGACCGTTCTTAACAGCATCCAAGTTTGCCCACTCAGCAGAAGTTGTGATGGTCTTATAACCTTCTTCAGAGGTGCAAAGGATAATCTCAGGATTGAGAGTATAGAGAGTTTCAAGAGAAACTGTTCCATTGCTCTGTGCAATCTTTGAAGATACTACATTTTTTCCACCTGCAACTGAAATAGCTTCACTGTGGCTCTTTTCTGCAAGGTAGGCTTCAAGACCATCGGCTGAACTTGTGAAGTAGACAGTCTTGCCGTCTCTTGGGTTTTCAAGAGCAAACTCGCGAGCCTCTTTTGCATAGGCTGCAAGCTGTTTGCCTCTTTCTTCGTAGCCAAGGAGTGTGCCCAATCTTTCAAAGACGCTTTCGTAGTTGTAGATGTTAGCTTCAAAGAAGATTACTGGAACGCCAATGTCTTCCTGAACCTGATCAAGTTCAGCTGCCATGTCTTCCTTAGAGCCCTTGATATCGCCTACGTCAATGAAAACATCTGGGTTAGCCATGATGACGGTCTCTTTATTGAGGTTCTTCTTCTTTCCATAGAGAGTTCCAAAAGCTGGAAGATCTGCAAGAGAATCAAGATAGATTTCCTGTTCCTTTGCAGAAAGGGAAGCAGCAAGGCCACAAAGCTTTTCCGGACAAATCTGATAAACAATGACCTGAGCGTTTGATCCAGATGGAGCAATTCTCTGAATGTCAGAAGGAAGCTCAACTTCTCTTCCAAGGTCGTCTACAAAAATCTGTGTTGTTGCAACAGTTGCTTGTTCTTCAACCGGCTGAGCAGAAACACTGAATGCTACTAAAAGCACCATAGCAAAGGTTAAAAGACCTTTGACAAATGACTTTTTCATTTTTTCCTCCTATTATAAAGCGTCATTTCTTTAAGTCTATGACAAAAAGTGACAGCTCTTTTTCATTCTCATAAACAAGCGGATAAATTCCGTTTGAACTTTTTAACTTGGGCCCTTCATTTCCGTATTGCAGTGCAAAAAAATCGGCTGCCTCTTCTTGGGACACAAACGGCTGGTCAAAACGCAGCTTAAACTCATCTAGCCAAAACCGATAGCCTGAATTGCTCAGATAAGCATAAATTTCATTGGTTTTATCGCTTCTTAGGCTATTAAATTTATGTTTTGATATGACGTAGATAATCCTTTTATTGGCAAGTTTTTCAAAGAAAGTGAGGCCTTCTTCATCAACTTTCCCACAGAATACAGCAAGGACAACATCTGCCCGTTTGCTGGTGGTTTTATAGTCATCAACGTACAAGTTTTTATTAAGGCCATGTAGTTTTTTGCCGGTTTTAATGGCTTCCTTATCTAGGTCTATACCCTCTATTTTATAACCCATGCTGGAGAGCTCTTTTGTGATGTAACCAAGGCCACAACCCACTTCAAGAATGCTTTGATCTGGATTTAAATTCAGTGCAATTCTCTTTGCTAATCTTTCATGAAAGTCTGAGTTTCGTGCAGCTCTCACATACCAAGCTATAGTTTGGGGAGACCACCAAGTTTGTCTTACTGTGGCACACATATAAGTCTCCCATTAGAGGTTCTTTCAACCCTTAAGTTTCTGCCATAAATGGAGGATAAGGCATCACTGTTTTCAAGCTCCTTTGGTTTCATGGAGAAAGCTACCTGTCCATCTTTCATTGCTAGAACTCGGGATGAGTAGGAAAGAGCTAAATCTGGGTTGTGGGTAGAGTATAGACAGCAGTAACCTTTCTTTGTCAGTTCAGTTGCCTTTTCAAGAACTAAAAGTTGATTAGAATAATCAAGGAAAGATGTAGGTTCATCCAGAATTAGCAGTTTTGCATTTTGCATCAGAGCTCGTGCAATGAGAACTAGTTGCCTTTCTCCACCAGAAATCTCATTTGTAGGTCGGTTTTCAAGATGAAGAATTCCAAGATCTTGCATTACTGCTCTAGCCTGTTGTTCATCTTCCTTAGAAGGCTTTCCAAAGGTGGAGATGTACGGAGATCTTCCCATTAAAACCTCTTCCATAACAGTATAGGCAAAGGCTGTGTGTGAAAACTGTGGAATGTAGGCTATGACTTTAGCTTTTTCTTGTAGTGGCATTGAGTGAACTGGAACGTCATCCAATAAGACGCTTCCTGAAAGAGGAGCCAGAAAACCTGGGATAATTCTAAGTAGGGTGGTTTTCCCAGCGCCATTCTTTCCTAAAAAGGCAACCATTTCCCCGTCTTTAAGGGTAAAGGAGACATTGTTTAGAACCAGAGGTCCTTGTTGCGCCTTTGAACCTACAGCTTTAGAGTGATAAGCAAAACAGATATTCTTAACCTCAAGCTTCATGTCTATGCTCCTTTAGTATGAGGTATAAGAAGAACGGAGCGCCAATGAAGGCTGTAAGAATTCCAATTGGAATCTCTGCCGTTGTAACTGTTCTAGAAACATTGTCAACAGCAATTAAGAAGGCAGCTCCTACAAACATTGAAGCCGGTATTGAATAGGTTGCATTGGAGCCCACAATCTTTCTTGAAATGTGAGGAATGATTAAACCTATCCAGCCAATTTGTCCAGAGACAGCCACAGCACTAGCCGTCATTAAGGCACTTGCTCCAATGGCAACTGCCCTAAGACGCTTTGTATTCACTCCTAGACTTCTTGCTTCATCCTCAGAAAGAGAAAGGATGTTTAGCTTCCAAGATACCAACAGTAGGATTGCAAAGGAGAATACCATTGGTATTGCAATAACTTGCAAATCTTGGAAATTACATCCAGCAAGAGAGCCCATGAGAAAATAGGTTATGGCTGGCAAAATATTATTTGGGTCAGCAATGAGCTTTATGAAACTTGTTCCAGCAGAGAACAGGGAGGAAACTACCATTCCAATTAAAATCAACCCCATGGTCTGCTCGCCTCTGACTCTTGTGCTAAGAGTCCAGACTAAAAGGACAGAGGCTATTCCAAAAATAAAGGCGTTAATTGTAACAGCAGCCGTTGAAACCCCTAGAAGTAGGGAAATAGAAGCTCCAAAACCGGCAGCAGTACTGGTTCCCAGTACATCTGGAGAAACTAGAGGATTTCTGAAAATCATTTGCATGGTCTGCCCTGAGAGAGCAAGCCCTGCACCAATGAGCGTTGCAGCAATAATTCTTGGAAGTCTAATTTTGATTACAACGGCTCTCTCTTGTGCATTTCCCCCACCCAAAAGGGTCTGAATAACCCGCAAGGGAGATATTGGATATCTTCCAATGCCCATTGAAATTATGGCAAAGAAAACAAAAATGATGGCTAGAATTACAATTTTAGTTTTGTTGCTCATTTCTGCTTTCGCTTCCCCGTTTTAACCGATTTACATTTAAAAAGTATTCGGCCCATTATACTTTCTCTGCTATAAAGGTTCAAGTGATATGTTTCTTTTGTTTGTTTTAAGGTAATATATAAGCGATGTCCTTAAGCAATATCTACGAAAAAATAACCCAGGATCTCATTGAAAATTCCAAGGCATTTATTTCTATAACTGGCGGTGGTGGAAAGACTACAACTATGATAGGTCTTGCAAAATACTTAAAGTCCTGTGGTAAGCGTGTTTTAATCACCACCACTACCAAGGTGGCTTCCCCCTACGTGCTTGATTACTGCCAAGACGTAATATTTAACAACGACGAGGTTTTATCCTATATTCCCAAGCCAAGTGAGATAGTTTTTTACGCCCAGTTATCTGAGCAAGAGAACAAATGGCGCTCTCCCAATTTTGACGTTTTGACCAAGCTGTACCCCATTTATGACGTTATTATCTCTGAAGCCGATGGCTCTAGGGGCCTTCCTATAAAGATTCATACAGCCCGAGACCCTCAAATTCATCCTTTGACTACAGCTACAATAAGTTTGATGGGTGTTTGGGCAATTGGCAGCACAACTACTGAGGTGGCCTTTGGCCCCGAAACTGAAATACCTAAAACAATAAATGAAGAATACTTAAACTGGTATATTTCTGATGTGGAAGGCCTTCTTAAGGGTACCGTAAAAAACAACAGAGCAATATTGTTCAACGGTTGTGACAAGGGTTATGATAGCAACCTGTTAAGAACTTTAAATGTTCCAAAAGACGTAAAATGCTATGTAGCATCAGCAAACAAGGGAGTATTATATGAAGCTTTTTGAACAAGTAGCAATTGCAGAAAGTAAGAATAAACCCTTTGCGGTTGTAACCCTCATAGCAACTCAAGGCCGAGTTCCTCGTAAAGACGGCAGAATGGTGGTTTTTGCTGACGGCCAGTTTAATGGGACAATTGGTGGTGGTGAAGCAGAAAGAGAAGCAATTGGCCTTGCTGTGGAAAGTTTAAAAATCGGTAAAGGTGGCAAGTATCAACTAAAAGTTAGGGAGACTGGTATGGCAGAAATTTTTATAGATGTTCCAATCAAAAGAAGGAGAGTTTTGATAGTAGGCTCAGGCCATGTTGGACAGTCCTTGGCAGAAGAATTTCATAGACTTGACTTTGAAGTCTACTTTGTTGACGATAGAGATTTTGATGTCCCAAAATGGGCAACACAAATAAAAAAAGAAAACAATGATGAAGAAATAAGCCATCTTATTGATGATAGGACAGCTGTTATCTTTTCCAATCCAGATGATGTTTCTGCTTTGTTTGAGGTAGTTAAATCTGCACCAACTCCTTATATTGGAATTCTGTCTTCAAGAAAAAGAAAGAGCTTTGAAGACCGCAGAGTACGTTGTCCCCTTGGTCTCGATATTGGTGCTCAGACTCCTGAAGAAATTGCAGTTTCAGCAGCAGCTGAAGTTATGTCGGTTTTCCACAATAAAAGTGCACAACCTAGTGCCTACTGGCGGGACAAGCTTGTTGTAATCCGGGGTGCTGGAGACCTTGCAACTGCAACTGGAATTAGGCTACATAAGGCTGGTTTTAGTGTGGTTCATCTTGAAGTTGCTCAACCTACCGTAATTAGAACAACGGTTTCTTTTGCCACAGCTATGTTTGATGGCGCAACTACTGTTGAGGGCGTTACCGCAAGAAAGTGTGAGATTTCAGATGTCTTTCACGTTTTAGATGATGGAGAAATTCCAGTTATAGCTGACCCGGAATGCAAGATTCTAGAAATTTTTAATCCGGTAGCAGTAGTGGATGCAATTTTAGCAAAGAAGAATCTTGGAACCAATAAGGGTATGGCGCCTTTTACAGTTGCTTTAGGCCCTGGCTTTGAAGCTGGCAAAGACGTGGATGTTGTAATTGAGACTCAAAGAGGTCATAGACTTGGCGTTATCATCAGAGAAGGCTCTGCTGCGCCAAATACTGGAATTCCTGGTATCATTGGTGGTTATGGTAAGGAAAGAGTCATGCACACTGAGGCAGCAGGTACTTATAGACCGGTAGCAAAGATTGGAGACCTTGTCAAAGAAAATCAGATTGTAGCTTATGTTGATACTGAAGAGGGCCAAAGTATTCCTGTTATTACAACCATTGCCGGAAAGGTAAGAGGTATGCTTCATGCTGGTCTCTATGTTCCAGTAGGCTTTAAAGTTGCTGATGTAGACCCAAGAGGAGCGGCTACTGACCATCTTACCTGTTCAGACAAAGCCAGAGCCATTTCTGGCTCTGTACTTGAAGCAATAATGGGCTTTGTTTCACGCAAAAATTAATAGACTCTGTGGGTAAGCCACTTATCTTGCTTATAGAAGTGCAAAAGAAAGAGCAGGTTAACAACATCCCCAAGAGTGTAGGCAAACCAAAGCACGGTTACGGGAAGACCTAAAAGGTAGACAATAACGGCATAAGGAAGCTGGAAACAGTACTGGGCAATGAGGGAGGAATACATGATTGGTCTATTAAGGCCACTTCCACTAAAAGCGGCATGAAAGCCAACCATCAGTGCAAAAATAAGCACGTTTATGCCAAAAGCGTACATCAAAACAATCCCGCTTGCATCTGGAGCTTCTCCTCCTAAGAATAAACTTAATAGGAAAGATGGACAGATAAAGAAGAAGACGGCAAAGACAGAACTAACAAGGGCACAGAGTAAATTTGATTTGCGAACGCATTCTTTGGCTCTGTCTGGCATATTGGCACCAAGGGCATGGCCTAGGATGATGCCACTTCCCATGCTAAAGCCTGTTTGAGGCATCATGCAGAAGCCTTGAAGTCTTGTTCCAATGCCTAAAATTGCAACGGCGGCTGTTCCGTAGGTGGAAATAATCTTCATTAGAATGATGTTAAAGAGGTTTCTAAGCAGAAGGTTGATTCCACTTGGAAGACCAATTGTGATGAGTTTCGTATCAATTTCTTTGTTGGATTTAAAGAAGTTTTTCAAAGAAATTTTAACATCTGGAGTTCCTCTCACCAGCTTGATAAGACCTACTACAAAGGAGAAGGTCTGACCTGTTACGGTTGCCCAAGCGGCTCCAGCCATTCCAAGTCCTGCGCCTCTAAGACCGGTTAAAGAGGTGAGAAGTGGGATTTCTTCAAACATCAAAAGTGGGTCTAAAATCATGTTCATGATGGCAGCCATTGTAAGCAGTCTCATTGGAGTTTTGGCGTCTCCGGTGCATCGGAATATGGTATTGACGCTGTAGGAGGAGAAGAAGATGGGGATGAAGAGGGTGCGGATGTAGCCGTAGTCTAGGGCGTAGTTGATGACAGATTGCTCTTTGGAGAAGAAGCCTACAAGTGGTTTTAGGAAGACTGCCATGAAGAGGGCGCCGGCTAGGGACCAGATGAATTTGAAGGCTAGGGTGCGCTCGGAGGCTATTGCTGTTTTTTCTTTGTTTCCGCTTCCGTGGTATTGGCTTATCAGCGAGACGCTGGAGGTGCCTACAATCTCGTTAAAGACATCTACAAGCCAAAACATGGTGGAGAAGATGGTCATTGAGGCAACGGCGTCGGAAGAGATGTAGCCAATCCAAAAGAGGTCAACCATGTCGTAGAGAGACTGAAACATGTAGCCGCCCATGGTTGGCAGGGCTAGTCTGAACAGCTGCTTTGACATGTTTCCATGAAGTAGTTGGTCGTTTGAATCCAGCATTGGGCGGACGGTTGTGGCTTTTTCTTTGGTACTTGTTTCTGTTAGCGTTTCTTCAGACTTCTGTGATTCCTGCAAGTTGGGCCTCCTTAATATAGCCATGACGTACTTTCAGCGACATTATTAAATGGCAAATTGCAGTTAATGTCCAGGAAAGAGGATAAGAAAGGTAGATAACCTCTAGACTCTGGTGGGCAGAGAAAACAAAGGCAATCCAAACGAGTCTTAGCACAAGTGAGCCAACTAGGGAAATGATTGTGGAGAGCATAGATTTGTTTAGACCTCTGAGAACTCCAGAACCCACTTCCATAAAGGCCAATGTGCAGTAAGGCAACATCATTATGTATAGTCTTGTTTCTGCAGCTTTTACTGCAAGCGCGTCTGTGACGTAGCAATGAATTAATGGAATTCTAAAGAAAACTAGGGATAAGGATACGCATTCTGCAATGATAAAAGTTACCAAATAGCAGGAGGCCATAACCTTTCCAATTCTCTTATATTTCTTGGCTCCATAGTGCTGACTTGTGAAGGTAATGGCTGCTTGACAAACGGAATTGGTTGCTGTGTAGGCGAACGATTCAAGGCTTGATCCGGCACCATTGCCATCAATTATTGCACTTCCTCCCGGACATAGGCTATTGTTTACAGAAATGATGCTGCTTTGGATCACCATATTGGACAAGGAAAAAAGAGCTCCTTGGATTCCTGCTGGAAGTCCGTTGTAGATGATGTCTTTTAACGTTAGTCGGTCAAACCCCAGTCTCTTAAATTCAAATTTACACCAGCCCTTGTCTTTGCCTAGAACGATTAAAAGAATTACAGCTGAAGCAAAGTTTGATATGGAGGTGGCAACAGCAACTCCATCTACCGACATCTTGCAAACAAGCACAAAGAATAAGTTCAAACCTACGTTTAAAATTCCAGTTCCGGACAAAACATACAAAGGAGTTTTTGTGTCTCCTTTAGCCCTAAGAATTGAAATAAGAAAATTTGTAAGAGCTAAAAATGGGACTCCAAGGAAGTAGACCTTTGTGTACAGCGTTGCTAAATCAAGGATATGGCCTTCATCGCCAAGTAGCTTTAGGATTGGACGGCTTATAATCAAGCCCAAAATCATACAGAAAACCCCTGAAACAAGTCCTGTCATTAAGGCGGTATGAACTGCAAGTCTAGTTTTTTCCTCGTTGCGTTCTCCAATAGACCTGGCAACAACTACGCTGGAACCAACTCCAAAGCCTACGAAAACATTGAGGATTAGGTTAATCATTGCACTGGTTGTGCTGATTGCACCAATGGCTCCTTCAACATCTGACATGGCAACAACAATCATATCTGCTGCAGAGTAAAAGGTTTGAAGTAGGTTGGTAATCATCAAAGGAAGGACAAACGCAAAAACTTTTCCAACAAGTGGACCGTGTAACAGGTCTTTGTCTTTAAAGCCGGGGCCCTGATGATTTCTACTATGGTGATTTCTACCTAAAAGAACTTTATGGGATAGCATTTTACACCTCAATGTGTGAATTAATATATTAGTTAAAACAAAAGATAGCAATTACCTTGCCTTAACCTTGATTTTGAAATTGCCCTTTGGAATGTTGACCGTAGCCAAACAATTAATTACTCTTACCGTGTTGGAGAACAAAAAGAATGAGATCAATTAGGGATATTTACAAAATAGGAAAGGGTCCATCTAGTTCACATACAATGGGTCCTGCTCGTGCTGCAGAACTTTTCAAGAGCGAAAATCCTGAGGCGGATAGCTTCAAGGTTATTTTATACGGTTCGCTGGCCAAAACCGGAATGGGTCATGGTACCGATATTGCCATCAAAGAGTCCTTTGCTCCCTTTGAGTGCGAAGTTGAGCTTAACTTGGACGAGTCAGTTAAACTTAAGCATCCAAACACCTTAGATCTTATTGCAATTAAAGAAGGTAAAGAAATCAATCAAATTCGCGTTAGAAGCATTGGTGGTGGCGACATTATTATTGAAGGACGCCCAAAATCTACTTTACTTGGTGAAGATACCTACATGGAAAACTCTTTTGCCGAGATCAAGCAGTTCTGTGAATTCCGTTATGTGGGACTTGTTGACTACATTGAGATGAATGAAGGCAAAGAAATTTGGGATTATCTTGCACAAGTTTGGGACGTTATGAAAACTGCCATCAAAGAAGGTCTTTCCAAAGATGGAGTTCTTCCTGGTTGCCTTCACGTGGAGCGTAAAGCTAAATATTTGTACGATCACATTGTTATCAATAAACATGCTGAGCTGGTGGAATGTCAGCTGGTCTGCTCCTACGCCTACGCCGTCAGCGAACAAAACGCAGATAACGGCACCATTGTCACCGCGCCTACTTGTGGCGCTTGTGGCGTTCTTCCAGCCGTCCTCTACTACCTTCAAGAGAAACGTCATCTTTCTGAAACCGATGTTCTTCATGCTCTTGCCGTAGCTGGTCTTTTTGGCGAGCTAGCAAAAAAGAATGCATCAGTTTCTGGTGCAGAGTGTGGCTGCCAGGCAGAGATTGGAATAGCTTGTTCTATGGCAGCTGCTGCAGCCGGTCAGCTTTTTGGTTATGATTTAAAACAGATTGAGTATGCCGCTGAGGTTGCTCTTGAGCATCATTTGGGACTCACTTGTGATCCTATTTGTGGCCTAGTTCAGATTCCTTGTATTGAAAGAAATGCTGTTGCTGCACTACGTGCAATTAATTCTGCAAATTTAGCTTACTTCCTTACAGGTACTAGAAATATTAGCTATGATATGGTGCTAAAGAGCATGTACTATACCGGTCTGGATATGAACCAGCGTTATAGAGAGACCTCTGAAGGTGGCTTAGCTCGTGCTTATTCACGAAAAGGTTGAGCTTGGGAGATTAAATGTTAAAAAGATTGGATTTTTCTTTTTCAAACGATTATCAGAATCTTCATCTTGAGGCTAAGGTATCGGAACCAGATTTGATTTTTAAGGTGTACGAAGCAGAGGGTATTGATGGCCTAGAAGCCACTGATGAGTGGAAAATTTATGCTGATGATGCCATTATGTGGCTTAAAAGCTTCATTGACCTTAGGATTTTTGATTGGGAGTCTTCCTATTCTGATACCAAAACTTTTGATGCTTCTAGCTCAAAACTTCCTCAATGGAATCTTACGGTGGAAGAGGATGACGAAAGCGAGCTTTCAACGCAAGTTGTTTCTGGCTTGAATTCATATCCGGAGAATTTTCCGGATTTTCTTGAACTAATAAGAAAGCTTTTGGGCCTTAAATATTTGATTTTAGAAGTTTGAGTTTAACTAAAGTACACAATAAAAAAAGGGGCTGTTTTGCGCAGCCCCTTTCTGTTAGTTCTCAAGGTTAATTCTCAAGGTTAGTTCTCAATTGGCGTTAAAGCAAATTTAGTAACATCAAATAGACCTAAGTCTGTAATCTTGATAGCTGGAATGACAGGTAGTGCCATGAAGCAAAGTGTCATGAATGGATCTACATTGTCTCCAATACTAAGTTCTTTACGAGCAAGAGCCTGCATTGAGCTAATCTTGTCTTCTACAACGGCACCTGGCTTATCTGTCATAAGGCCAGCAATCTCATGCTGAATGCAATCAAGCACTTTGCCGTCTTTGACCACGGCAATTCCACCACCAAGCTCAATGAGCTTTTTGACAGCAACTTCCATGTCAGCATCACTATCTCCAACAACAATAATGTTGTGAGAGTCGTGAGCAACGCTAGTTGCAACAGCACCACCCTTAAGCCCGTAACCTCTAATGAGGCCAAGGCCAATGTTTCCAGTGCCCTTATGTCTTTCTACAACAGCAATCTTTACAATATCTTCATCATTGCGAACCCAAATGCCGTCTTTGGTATTAACAGTTGCACTTCCAATTTCTGTAACAACGGAACCTGGGATGATGTTGATGGTCTTAACGTTGTTGCTCTTTAGCTTAAGGGTAAGGCGTTCTTTGGAGAAGTTTTTGACGTTAACTTTTCCGCTGACGTTCTTTGGCTCTACGTGGATATCTGGTCCAATGTAAACGCCGTTGGATGCAACATGTTGGCCTTTAGCATAAACTTCTGTGACCTTGAAGTCTTTAAGGTTGTTAACCAAGACAAAGTCTGCCCTGAGACCTGGCGCAATTCCACCACGGTCTTTGAGATTATAACACTTTGCAGCGTTAAGAGATGCAATAGAGACTGCGGTTGGTGCATCAAAGCCTTCGTCAAGAGCAATGCGAATGTTGTTATCAATATCGCCTTCTTCAACAAGGCTCTTTGGCTGACGGTCGTCTGTACAGAAGAGACACATTGAAGCGTTGTTTTGATCTACGCCTTTGAGGAGGTTACGCTCGTCGTGGCAAGCTGAACCCTGGCGAATTAGAACGTACATGCCACGGCGGATTCTGTCGCGCAGTTCTTCGCCGGTTGCACATTCGTGGTCGTTACAGACTCCGCTTGCGCTATAGGCATCAAGGGAGGAGCCGGTAATTGCAGGACAATGGCCGTCAATGACTTTGCCTTCGTTCTTGGCAACCATGATTTTGTCTAAGATGTCGCTATCAGAAGCTGCAACACCAACGTAGTTCATGAGCTCGCCAAGACCAAGGACGCGTGGATTTTCAATTCTGGTGGAGATTTCTTTTGCCATGAGAATTGCACCAGCGTTCTCAAATGGGGTTGCTGGGACGCAAGAAGGAATTTGGCAGTAAACTGTCAAAGGAAGATCCTTAGATGCATCAAGTATATAATCCAAACCGGCAAGTCCACATACGTTACAAATTTCGTGTGGGTCGGCTATAACTGTCGTTGTTCCGTGTGGTACCACTAGCTTTGCAAATTCAGCAGGCGAGAGGTGTGAGGATTCAATGTGAACGTGTCCGTTGATGAATCCTGGAGCCATATACTGGCCCTTAGCGTCAAAGGTTTCTTTTGCAGCTGGGAAGTTCTCTCCGCCAAAGCCTGCAAAAAGGCCATCTACAACGTAAACGTCAGCTTTGAAGACGGCTTTATTGTAAACATCAATAACATTGCAGTTTTTTATACAGAGGTCTGCAATCTCTCTACCAGCGGCTACATCAATAAGATGTTTAAGCTGTTCTTTATTCATTTATATGCCCCTTTTTAAAAAACGCCGCAGGTCAGACCTGCGGCGAATAATTACCTTTAAAGTAATTAGATTGTATTGACAACAATCTTTGCTACGAACAAAGCAAACAGAACCCAAGTTGGGACGTTGATGTCTTTAATCTTTCCAGCAATTGTCTTGAGAACAACGTAGAAGATAACACCAAACATAATACCGTTTGAAATGCTGTAGGTAACAACCATCATGAGGATACACATGAAGGATGGGATGCCTTCTGTGAAGTCGTCAAAGTCAATAGACTTAACAGGAGTAATCATCATAACACCAACAATGATGAGTGCTGGAGCTGTAGCTGCGCTTGGGATTGATCCAAAGAGTGGCTCCAAGAAGAGTGAGAGAAGGAAGAGGACTGCAACTGTGACAGCTGTGAGACCTGTTCTTCCGCCTTCTGCAACACCAGAAGCACTTTCAACGAAGGTTGTAATTGTTGAAGTTCCAAGGATAGCACCTGCTGTTGTGCCAATAGCATCAGCAAGAAGAGCTTCTTTACAGTTAGGAATTGTTCCGTCAGCATTTATGATACCAGACTTGCCTGCACAACCAATGAGGGTTCCAACTGTATCAAACATATCAACAAAGAGGAAGGTGAACATGACAATGATGAAGTCAAAGATTGTCTTGCCACTTGAGAAGATTGTACCAAACTCAAAGTCAAGGAAGTAAGGAGCTGATGGGAGATAGCTTCCGCCTGCATAGCTTGTAACGCCCATAGGAATACCAATGATTGTTGTTACAAGAATACCAATAAGAAGAGCACCCTTGGTTCCTCTAGCAACCAAAGCACCAGTAATGAAAAGGCCAATTACTGTAAGAATACAAGCTGGGCTTGTAATCCATGCTGGGTTGAGAGCACAAACTGTACTTGCATCAGAAATAACAATACCTGCATTCTGGAGGCCGATGAAAGCAATGAACAAACCAATTGCTGCACCAATTGCCTTCTTGAGGTTCTCTGGAATTGAGTTAACGATTGCTTCTCTGAGGTTGCAGAGTGTGAGAAGGATGAAGATGATACCTTCAACAAAAACCGCTGTCAAAGCAAACTTCCAGCTGTAGCCCATTCCAAGACATACTGTGTATGCGAAGAATGCGTTAATTCCCATACCTGCTGAAAGAGCAAATGGAAGATTAGCGACAAGGCCCATTACGAGACATGCGATAGCAGATGAAATAGCTGTAGCAGAGAAGACCTTTGAGAACTCCATGCCACATGCGGAAAGAATACCTGGGTTAACTGCTAAGATGTAAATCATTGTCATGAAGGTTGTGATACCAGCCATGATCTCTGTCTTGACAGTTGTCTTTCTCTCCTTAAGTTTAAAGAATTTTTCCATACATTACTCTCCTTTGAATGTGATGAAATATTATTTTTAACGGTTGCTATTCTAAACCTAGATTTTGCAGTTGTACAGAAAAATTTTAAAAAATTGCAACAAATCGCAACATTTTTTATAAATTTTGAGGATTTTGGCAATTTTTGAAGTCTAAATTAGGTAAAGGTTATGTTCTTGCACGCGCGTGCACGATATAATATGGATTATGACTCATTCAGACTTATTCAGATACTTAGACAGACATAAATACTGGTATGACCCAGAAAATAAACCAAACTACGTTAAGATGCGTTACAGCCCAAAGACGGTGTTGCCAGAGGGAGTTGAAACTCACTTGATGAGTTTTAACGGTATAGAGGGAGAACTGTACACCTACAATGGTTGCAAGAGAGACAAGGTGATTCTTTTGTACCATGGTGGTGGCTTTGTTGCTGGTTCAAAGGATATGGACGGCTCCTTTGCGGCCTACGTGGTTCAGAATTTTGATTGGGATGTTTATACTACAGATTACGCTTTGGCTCCAGAACATCCGTATCCGGAAGGCGTGAAGGATTGCTTTACTGTTTATAAGGAGCTTTGTAAAATTTACGGTGCTTCAAATCTAATTCTTTGGGGAGAGAGTGCAGGCACAACAATGGCCTTAGCTACTGCTATAAGTGCAAAAAATGAAGGCATTGAACTGCCACGGGCTATTATTTTGTGTTCTCCAAGTGTTCAATATCTAGAAGTTTATCCAAGCTACACTGAGAATTTAGACACAGATTGCATAGTTACCAATAACAGAATTGAAACGCTTTATGAGTATTTCAAGACTACTGATCCTGCAGTCTTAAGCAACCCACTTGCATCTCCTTTGTATGCAAATTTCACAGGCTTTCCACCAACTCTAATCTTTGCTTCTGACTCTGAAGTTCTGAGAGATGATGCAATAGAACTTGAGAAGAAAATGAAGGAATCCGGGGTGTCTGTCACATTGGATATGGCACACAATTTAATGCATGTCTATCCAATGTATATTAGACTGTCTGAGGCAAAAGAAGCCTTAGACAAGGCTTTTAGGTTTATAGCAAAGCTTGAACACTAAGAGTCCAATTGCATACCAAACAATGGTGTAAGCCCAAATAATCCAGCCACCGGCAATGATGTCTGGAATGTAGCAGGCAATGATGAGAATAAGCGCAACTGCAGGAAGAAGATTTCCACCAGGGGCCTTAAAGATTCCAATTACACCAATTGAGTTTGGATTTTGCTTCTTGAAACTGCGTCTTGCTGCGTAGAGTGAAAAGATATTAATTACAATGGTAACTGCAGCAAATAGGGTACCAAAACCTACAATTTGTTCTGTAAACGCAGGGAAGCAGGAGACTATTGCGGCAAGAATGGCTAATACGCAAGAAGCAAAAGCGGGGACTTTAAACTTGTTGGATTTGGCAAAAACTTTAGGAAGAAGGCCTCCTTCAGCGGCCGCCTGAACCGCCCTTGAGGTTAGCGCAAGCACTACCAGCATTGTAGTAATTAAGGCAAGAATAGCAGCAATTGAAACAACTTTTGCAAGCCATGGAAAACTTGTAAGTTTTGTGAAACAGGCAGCGTAAAGAGGTATGTACCTCATGCCTGGATTCTGCTCAAGAAAAGAAGCAGAGACCAAACCTAGTGTAGCAAGAATAATTAAAGCATAGATTGCAGCTACAATAGACATGGCAATAAGAACTGCTCTTGGAACGTTCTTGGAAGGATTTTTAACCTCAGAAACCATGAAAGCAATGGCAACAATAGAGCCGTAGCCCACCATAGCAGTTGGAACTGCGCCCATGAAACCAAAGGTTCCGTTGCTACCTTGCGTGAAGAACGGGGTGAGCATTTCTGCATCCCAGCTTCCACCGCAAAAGCAGGTGCAAACGTAGATTGTAAGTGCTATTACAAGACCCCCCACCAGACAACTGTTTAATTTGCCAGCAACGGAGAATTTTATACAGTTCAGCACCAAGCATATCAATATAGTAATAATTGCAAGTGGAACTTGTAATCCGCTAGGCAGATTAAAGCCGGCCCCAAGATAGGTGGCAACGTAGATAGCCGCAAAGGCAATTGCAACAATATTTGCGTTGATATAACCCCAAGTTGAAATCCAACCCCAAAGGGCACTACTTCTTTGAGTTTTTCCAAGCGCTTTAGATGGGAAAACAAACACTCCGCCCGATTTTGGAAATCTTGTAGAGAGCTCGGCACAAATTAAGCCGTAAACCAGCATGATAGCCGCAGCCAAAACCCAAGAAATTATAGCTCCAGGGCCCGCCTTATACATTGTCAGCCCAGAAAGCGAGAAAATTGCGCTTCCAATCATACTGCCGATAATTATTGTAACACAAGTAAATAACCCGATTTTTCCATTCTCGTTATTCATAGTTTTCTCCAAAAATATCTCAGGTATTATAGAAATTGTAAAAATTTTTTTAAAGGGCTTTACAAACGCGTTTTAAAATGATATCAATTTGATATCAAATGAATTTCACGTGTTGAAGTTCATTGTTGGAGGTGAATATGTCTACAATGATTCAAAACTCTACAGAAGAGAAAATCCTTAATCCAAAGAATGGGCTTGCTATATTGTTCCTTTCTATTTTTGGAATGCTTGCATCAGTAGCTCTGGCTATTTTTGGCGGAACCCTCATTAGTGCTGGCAACGACTTAGGTATTTTTCTTGTCATAGTTGGTCTTCTTGCCTTTTTCTTTTTTATGATATTATGCGCTGGTCTTAAGATAGTCAAACCTAACGAAGCATTGGTCCTATCTTTGTTTGGAAAATATTACGGAACCATCTATAAGAGTGGTTTTCACTTTGTAAATCCATTCTGTAGTGCAATTTATCCAAGAAAGCGTGATGAAGATGCTCAGGCAAAAGTAAAGACTGGAAAGAGTTCAGATCCTGTTGTTGTAGAAGTTCCAACTGCTGCTAAGCGCATTTCTACTAAGCTTTCTACTTTTGACAACGGGGCTCAGAAGGTCAACGATAAACTTGGTAACCCAATTGAAGTTAGCGCAATTGTAATTTGGAGAGTTGTCAATGCAACCAAAGCTGTCATCAACATTGATAATTATATTCAGTACCTTTCTAACCAGACTGATTCTATTGTTCGTAATGTTGCTAGATTGTATCCATATGATGTTATTGATGATAACGATGATGACGATGATGCAGCTGAGCTGACGCTCAGAGGATCGGCTAGCCTTATTGCTGAGCAAATGAAGAAAGAGCTTTCTGCGAAGGTGGAAGAGGCAGGTATTGAGATTGTTGATGTAAGGCTCAATCAGATTGCTTATGCAACTGAAATTGCAGCTGCAATGCTCCAGAGACAGCAGGCCGTTGCCGTTATTGCTGCTAGAAAGAAGATTGTTGAAGGTGCAGTTTCCATGGTTGAGATGGCTTTGGATCAGCTCAAAAAAGATGGGGTTGTTGACCTTGATGAGGAGAGAAAAGCTCAGATGGTTTCAAATCTTCTAGTTGTCCTTTGTGGGAGCAAGGAAGCAAATCCTGTTGTTAATACCGGTTCAATCTATTAATTTTTACTGAAGGTTGTTATGCAGGAAGCTGATCTGAAGAAAGAAAAAAAACAAATCCCTCTTAGGGTTTCAAAGACTCTGTTTGACGAGCTCAACGCTTGGGCAGAGGAGGATTTTAGAAGCCTAAATGGTCAAATTGAGTTTTTGCTTTCAGAAGCGGTAAAACAACGAAGAAAAAAGAATTTTAAGAGTCAGGAGGACGGCCAATAAGGCCGTCTTTCTGTATAAAAGTCATTTTGTTGTATTGTAACAAATTACAAAAAACGAACGGGGATTTGCGTAGTTTTTAGCCTTAAACGAACGGGGATTTGCGTAGTTTTTGGCTTTAAACGAACGGGGATTTGCGTTATAATCTCTTTTGAAGAGGTTTAAGATGTTCGTATTTAAAAGAAAAATATATACAGAAATGCTCAAATGGAAAGAGACTTTCAGTGGCAAATACGCTCTTTTAATTAGGGGCGCAAGACGTGTAGGCAAATCTACTATTGTACGCGAGTTCGTCAAAAATGAATTCAAAACAGCTATCATAATTGATTTTGCACATGTCAGTAATGAGATTAAAAATCTTTTCAATGATACATATAACTTGGATTTTTTCTTTTTACAATTACAACAATTGACTGGTGTCAGGTTATATGAAAAAGAATCTGTGATTGTATTTGATGAAGTCCAGCTTCTTCCCAAAGCTAGACAAGCAATTAAATATTTAGTTGCTGATGGCAGATACAAGTATATTGAAACTGGTTCGCTTATATCCATTCGAAAGAATACAAAGGATATCTTGATTCCAAGTGAAGAGCATAAAATTGATATGTACCCCATGGATTTTGAGGAGTTTTTGTGGGCGATTGGTGATGAAGTTACTGCTACCACAATTAAAACTCTTCTAGATAACAAACAACCGGCTGGCAATCCTCTGCATAGAAGTATTATGCGGATTTTTAGGCTTTATATGCTTGTTGGTGGGATGCCTCAGGCTATTGAAGCCTACATGGAACAGAATAATTTGCAGTTGGTTGATCAAGTTAAAAGAGAAATTATCGGGTTATATGAAGAAGATTTTATCAAGATTGATCCAACTGGCCTAGCTTCAGATATCTATGACGCCATCCCAGCTAATCTAAGCAACAACGCATCCCGATATGTTTTAGCCAATGCCAAAGAAGGAGTAAGAGCAGATCAAGTTCGTAATTTAATTCCAGAGTTACTGAGCTCTTACACGGTTAATATTGCCTACCATGCCAACAATCCAACCGTTGGGTTTTCTTTAGAAAAAAATCCCGATAAATACAAACTTTTCTTATCGGATGTTGGTTTGTTTATTACTCTTATATTTAAGGACAAAGACTACACTGAAAATGTGATATATAACAAACTTCTTACAGATACGTTAGAGACTAATTTAGGCTATGTTTACGAGAATGTTGTTGCTCAAATGTTGGTAGCAAAAGGAAATAATCTTTTTTATTATACAATGCCAAGTGAGACTTCAAACCATTTATATGAGATTGATTTCTTGATTTCCAAGGGGAGTAAAATATGTCCAATTGAAGTGAAATCAGGAAACTATAGGAAGCATGAATCTCTTGATGTTTTCTGTGCTAAATTCAGTAGGAGAATAGATGATAAATATGTTGTTCATACAAAGGATTATAAGTGGGAAAATAGCATCCATTATCTTCCAATTTACATGGTTCCTTTCTTATGATTATTAGTCGTCTTCAGAGATAACATCTGAGAACTCTGTAATTTCAGGTTCGTCTTTGAAGGTGACGGTGATGTTGGCCATTTGAGCTGCTTCAGTTTTTTTGTTTTTGAGGTCCTTTCCATCAAGGATTAGACAGTCAAGGCCTTCCCACAGAAAAAGCCAAAAAAGCATGACCACGGCCTCTCTTAGTGGAAGGCTAGGAGCAACAGAGTTTACAAGCTGAACTGCAACAGATACTGCAGCACCAATTATGAGAAGAGTTATGCTTTTGCGTCTGTTGGCACTGATTGCCAACTGAGCATCTCCCATCTTCAGGGCATAGTAGTCATGAAGAGTTTCTCTGATGATGGTCTTTTCTTTCTCTGTAAAGGTTTTGCCATTGATTTCAAGAACAATTGGATATTCAACCGGAATATATTCAGCATTGGATTCAATAAAGTGAAGAAAATCCTGTGTTGGCCACTCATAGCCTTGTGTGGAGAAGGGGTCTATGATGTCATTAAATTTTTTTACATTACACGCAATAAACGCTAAGTCGTTTTCAAGATAAAAATCTTTGACATATTTTTCGTTTTCAATCTTTTTCTTCTTTAATTGCTTTAGGTTCTTTCTTAAACGTTCGCTTTTGATTTTGAATGCCATATGTTCTTATTTTAACATTCGTTTTTTGTGAATTCAAGAAAAATTAATTACTCAAGCAACTTCAATGATGAACAAGAGTAAAAACGTTTTTATTTGATTTTCGGAGCTAGTAAAAAAAGTGAAAATGGTTTAGATTTTATTTGGTAATGGGACAGCTGACAGCTTATGAAAAACAAATTTGATTTTGCAATAATTGGTGCGGGCGTTTCTGGCGCTTGGATAGCCTATGAGCTTTCAAAATATGATTGCTCGGTAGTGGTCTTGGAAAAAGAAAATGATGTCTGCCAAGGGACAAGTAAGGCAAACTCTGCCATAGTTCATGCAGGTTTTGACCCTATCCCAGGTTCTTTAATGGCAAAGCTCAACGTTAGAGGAAATGAATTAATCAGAGCACATTATAAGGATATGTCTATTCCGTTTAGGCAGATTGGTTCTTTGGTTGTTGCCTTTAATGAAGAAGGTTTGGAGGCTATTAAAAAGCTCTATGACAGGGGCGTTAAGAACGGTGTTCCTGATATGAAATTGCTTTCTAAGGAAGAGACTTTAGCAAGAGAAAAACATCTTTCTGATTCTTGCCTTGGCTCTCTTTATGCCCCAACTGCTGGGGTATGTTCTCCTTTTGAATTGACTGCGGCTCCAATGGATTTGGCTCTTGAAAATGGGGTTACTTTGCTTCGTGGTTATGAGCTTAAGAAGGTTGAGCGCAAAAAGAATGAAGCTGGAAATGATGTCCTAATTCTTAATGATGAGCTGGAAATTTCTACTGTTATTAACGCTTCAGGCGTTCATGCGGACAAAGTTGCAGCTATGTTTGGGGACACTTCTTTTAAGATTCATCCAAGAAAAGGGGAGTATTCTCTTTTGGATAACAACGTTGGTTATTTGGCTTCAACTGTTATCTTCCAGCCGCCAACATCAAGTGGCAAGGGAATTCTTGTTACTCCTACGGTTGATGGAAATATTCTTGTTGGTCCTACTGCCTTGGATATAGAGGATGCTGAGGATGTAAGCACAACAAGTGCTGGACAGAAGACAGTATTTGAGAGTGCGAGAATATCGGTTCCAGAGGTCAGTGAGAGGGATGTGATTACTTCGTTTGCCGGGGTGCGTGCGGTAAGTGATTACAAGAATGAAGAGGGGCTGGCTGACTTTAAGCTTGGCTTCTCAGGTGTAAGTGGCCTTTACAATGTGGTTGGTATTTGTTCTCCGGGACTTACTGCTGCGCCGGCTATTGGCGAGTACGTGGTAGGTGAGCTTGAGGCAAAAGGACTTGTTGGAAAGAAAAAAGCTAGCTTCAAGTGTAAGCGTGACGTTGTGCGTTTTATGGAGCTTAGTGATGAGGAAAAGTTGGCTGCAATTAAGCGTAATCCGCTTTATGCTAGGGTGATTTGTAGGTGTGAATCGGTCACGGAAGGTGAGATTGTGGATTGCATCCATAGACCTTGTGGGGCTGTGGATATGGATGGCGTCAAGCGTAGAGTTCGTGCTGGTATGGGGCGCTGTCAGAGTGGTTTCTGTGGGCCTAGGGTTATGGAGATTCTTTCAAGGGAGCTTGGGATTCCGTACACGGAAGTGACTAAGTTTGGCAAGGGTAGCTGGATGACTATTGCAAAGAAGGGCTTTGAAGGGGAGGCGGACAAATGATGAAGGTTCAGGTGGCTGTAATTGGCGGCGGTCCTGCAGGTCTTAGTGCTGCCTATGAGTGCTGGAATCAGGGTATAAGAGATATCTTGGTAATAGAAAGAGATACGTCGCTTGGTGGGATTCTGAATCAGTGTATTCATGCTGGATTTGGACTTCATGTTTTTGGTGAGGAACTGTCTGGCCCTGAGTATGCACAGCGCTACATTGATATGGTGGCGCAAACTGGAATTAAAACGCTGACTGATACCATGGTGACGTCAATTTCTCCGGACAGAGTGATTAGGGCAATGAACTCAAAAGATGGGCTTTTAGACATCAAGGCAGAGGCTATCATTCTTGCAATGGGCTGCAGAGAGCGTACCCGTGGAATGTTGAGAATTGCAGGAACTCGTCCTGCTGGAATTTATACGGCAGGTACTGCTCAGCGCCTTGTGAATATGGAAGGCTTTATGCCGGGCAAGAAGGTGGTCATTCTTGGTAGTGGCGATATTGGTCTGATTATGGCTCGTAGAATGACGCTTGAGGGCGCAAAGGTGTTGGGCGTCTATGAGGTCATGAATAAATCTAACGGACTTAAGAGAAACATTGTTCAGTGTCTAGATGACTTTGGTATTCCTCTTCATCTTTCCACAACTGCCATAAATATTCATGGTAAAGATAGGGTAGAAGGGGTTACCGTTGCTAAGGTAGACGAAAAGTTTAATCCAATTCCTGGCACAGAAGAGTATGTTGAGTGTGATACTATTCTTCTTTCTGTTGGCCTTATTCCTGAAAATGAGCTTACGAGAGGGGCTGGAATTGAGATGGATCCAAAAACTAGAGGGCCGGTTGATAAGGGCTCCTTTATGACCAGCATTCCTGGTATTTTTGCTTGCGGAAACGTCTTCAAGGTTTATGATTTGGCTGACAATGTAACCAAAGACAGTATCCTATGTGGCAAGGCTGTGGCTAATTTTATTAGGGAGAGTTGAATATGGAGACATCATTAGTAACTTGTGTTATTTGTCCTAAGGGCTGTTCAATCTCTGTTGATTGGGAGTTTGTAGACGGTGAAAAAAAGGTGTTCCAGGTCACTGGCAATAGTTGTCCTAGAGGTCTAAAGTACGCAACTGCTGAAGTTATTCATCCTGAGAGAGTTTTAACTTCTACCGTCAGGGTTAAGAATGGTTCTTTAGCGCTTCTTCCTATTCGTAGTGCTTCTCCAATTCCAAAAGAAGCTATGATGGATGCAATGAAGACCATTTCTTCTACTTGTCTGGATATTGCTTCTTTTGGCAATGAAGGGACTTTGAAGATGGGAACAGTTGTCATTCAGAATATTGCCGGAACTGGCATTGATATGGTTGCCTGCAGGGATGTTGTTTTAGCTTAATAACTTCTTGGTTTGAGTTTTGATACAAGTCAATACTCTTTCCCTAATGTAAGGAACATAAAGTTTTGGATAGTATTCAAGTGCAGGCTCAAGAGCCTGCATTATTTTTTCCTCAGTGAAGTTGGTTTCTAATTTTGGCCCTGTGAGTTTTTCAATGGCATGAACTTGTCTGGTAAAAGTTGTGTTCATTGGATTTGCCTTTAGCTGTTTTAATAGAGTGCTTGGCAATATATCTAGCGGATAGTCTCTGACATTTGAAAGTAAACCAGCACCAAAGTCAAAGAAAGGGCAATAGACGAAGCTACTTTCGTTTTTGATTATTGCAATATTGTTTAAATGTCTGTCTTCATTGCAAAAGAGCAGGTCAAGTTCAAAGAGCAATGTTAGGTATTCGTCAAATCTTTCAAGTTTGGTGAGCTCTTTAGTTTTCTCAATTATCCACTCTATTCTGCCTTCAATGCTATTTTTCTTATTGGCTTTAGTTTGCCAATCTGGACCAATACACTGTCTGAAAAGTTTTGCAAGTGTTATAAGAGACTGATTTGGTTTTAAAAAGTTTTCACTTGAACAGGCAATTCTTTGATGATTATGAACTTCAAGTTTTTCAATATTGTAGGAGACAGCGGCAAAACCTAAGTTTTTGATATTAGTTTGATTTATTAGCTTTGAGATCACTGTTTCACTTAAGGCTTCATAACCAAAGTTATCAAGTTTGTACCATCTATTGTTTTCAAACCATTTCTCTTGGTTTCCTTTTGAAGAGGTTTCAGAAATTTTATTTGCAGTTTGTACCTTAATCATTGGTCTCCTCAACAATCTTTATCCAACAATGGTCTTCTGCCATTCGACCTTGCGTCTTGCGAATAATGTCAAGGGAATTATATTCAGTAAGGCCTAATGCTTCTAGATAATACTTGATTCCATCTCTTTCTCTTGGAATACATCTATCTTCTAGAAAATACTGGAAATCCTGCCAACTAGGAGCGTAGTTAACGCCAAAGGCTGTAAATAAAGGATCTGTGCTTTTATTCTCAATAACCAAAGTTTTTAATGAGGTATCCACAGCAATTTTGGTTGTTAAGTCGTTATTATTGAAATAATGCAAAACAAGTAAATTGTGCCCTAACTTTCTTGTCTGGCTTAAAAATTCATCATAGTTATAAGAAATAGGACATTGTTTTAACATTAAAGCACCTCACTTAAAATATTCGCTTATGACTTTTGTTATGTTGTTGACGGTATCACTTGCAATCATGCTTATTGGGTTTGTTTCCTCTTGAGCATACTCACCAGCTTTGCCGTTGATATAAGCTCCAGCAATAGTTGAAAGAGTAAGGTTCTTGTCCCAAGCACAAATGGACGCCAAGATTCCTGAAAGTACGTCTCCACTTCCGGCGGTTGCCATGCCAGCACAGCCAGAATCTGTAAGGTAGGTGTCATCGCCATTAGTAACGATAGTTGTTGGACCTTTGAGCAGTAATACTGCCTTGTTATTTTTTGCAAATTCTACAGCGTGAGCAATAGGATGGTCTTGGATTTCATCAAGGCTTAGACCCGATAGTCTTGAGAACTCTTTTAAATGCGGGGTGAGAACAATTTGGCCTTTTGCAGCTTTGGTGATTTCTGGGTTCTTCTGAATTAGCTGTGACAATATTGTTAGTCCATCAGCATCAATGATGAGGCGCCCATTATAATTTGAAAGAATATAGGAAAGTAGCTTTGATGTCTCTTCTGTAACTCCAATACCCATGCCAAAGGCAATGCACTTAACTCTCTTAAGTAGGTTTTGAACCTCTTGCTCAACAAAAACCACTTCTCCATCCACGTCTGAAAGAGGGTAAACTGTGCTTTCAAGAATGTGAGGTGTAACATCATGGATTAAAGATGACGGCATAGCAATTTGAACCACACCGGCCCCTGACCGCATTGCAGCATTTGCCATTGCTGCAAGTCTGATTGCTCCACAATAACGTTTTGAGCCACCAATTAAAGCAATGTAACCATAAGAACCTTTGTTGGAATAATTGGGCCTATGCTTAAAGAGCTCTCTAAAATCTTCCTTTGCTACTAGATAGAAAGGTTTTTCAATTGGGCTAATTCCAATATCAACATTGCATTTTTGTTTTATCACATCTTTGGCCATATTTAAAAAGTGCCCAGGTTTAAAGTCTCCAATTGAAACGGTTAAGTCAGAATGAACGCAAAGGCTGGAAAGTCCGGTATCTCCATTAAGGCCACTGTTGATATCTACAGAGACAACATACGCTTTGCTGGCATTTATATGTTCTATAATTTTGGCAGCAAGGCCACTAACATCTCCTTTAAAACCTGTACCAAAAATGCAGTCTATAATTGTACTATAACCATAAAAAGTTGTTTCATCCTTGCAAAATAGGACATCAATTTTATTTTCAGTGCATTTATCAAGATAGTACTGCCCGTCCTCTGAGGTCTTTCCAGAGAGCCTAAAAATGGTGCAAGAAATTTCCTTTGAGTGAAGAAGATTTGCAATAACGTAGCCGTCACCAGCATTGTTGCCAGAGCCACAGACAATGGCCACAGGACCGGCAATAGAGCCCATGGCATCTACTACACCCAGACCTGCGCGATACATCAACTCTTTTCCAGAAACACCACCTGCTATTGTAAGGGCATCGCTCTTTCGCATATTCTCAACCGACAGTACGTTAATCATCTTTTCTCCCCACAGGTCTTAAGTTTGGTCTTCAAGTTCAGTGACAATTTTAATGATAGCCCGCTTCTTTTCAAGTCTCAAGTACTGTGTTACAATCCTTGCTTGTGGAAATAGGTATGAAAAATCGACTTGCCTTAATTGCTCAAGCCTTTTGCCTCAATGGAATTGTCTTTTCTTTTGAAGAGATTGCTGCTGGCAAAGTAAATCATACTTACAAAGTTGTCATGGAAGATTCTTTTGGCAAACAAGACGCCTATCTTTTTCAAGAAGTCAACACTTACGTCTTCAAAAAGCCCAAAGAAGTCATGCTAAACATAGATAAAATCATTAGACACATCAAAGCTGCCAACCCAGACGAGCTTTGTCTAGAACTTCTCTATACCGCCCAAGGTCACAACTACTACATCACAGGCGATACCTTCTGGCGTATTTATAAGTTCATAGATTCTATTTCCTATAGTTCCTCCAAGGATCCGCACATTGTCCACAGTGCAGGTGTGGCCTTTGGCACCTTCCAGCGAAATCTATCTAACTTTGACGCCTCTTTGCTTTACGAGACAATTGTAGACTTCCATAATACCCCCAAGCGCTTTGAAACCTTAAAAGCCG
>CAVCYP010000023.1:0-26251 GCA_963606545.1 Sphaerochaetaceae bacterium | reverse complement strand
GAGGACTCATAATCCTTTGGTCGAGAGTTCAAATCTCTCTGGGCCCATTTCCCTTTTAATTTAATTTACTCATGGTGACTTTAGTAGTTTGAAGAAGTTCAAAAAAAGGGTGCTACACAAGCACGTGCAACACCCTAAAAAGCCTAATAAAGACTAATAACTAATCTTACTCAGCGGCAAAGCCATAGATAAGTTTTGCAAGCTGGGCTCTAGTCATTGTACCCATTGGGTCCAAAAGACCATTGACAGTGTCAAGCAAGCCATACTCAAGGCCAAAACCAAAGAGGCTTTCATAGCCTTCTGGGATTTGATCGGCATCGGGGTAGACTTCTGTGAGGTCTACGAGGCTTACGTTGTAGCCAACTGCCTGGCAGAAGTAGTAGGTGTAAAGCATAGCTTCAGTTCTGGAGATTACTGTGTCTGCTGGGTCAGCTGGGAGGATTCCATACTGTGAGAGGAAGGAGATTGCAGTCTCAGGTTCTCTGCCGCCACCAATCATCATATAGAAGAAAGCAGCGAGGTCGCCCAAAGTTGCGCTGTCGTTGACGCCAAAGGTTGAGTCAGAGACAGTGGCCATAAAGCCGTTTTCAAAGGCAAAGCGAACAGCTTCGTAGTAAGAATCGCCCTCAGTAATGTCAGAAAGAACAACGCTTGAAGAATCCTGAACGCCAAATGGGTTGAGGATTTCTTCGTACAAGCCAGCATAGTTAGAGATAGCAGATGCGCCACCAGAGGTTGCGTAAATGCCGTTTTCAACCAGTGCGGAATAAGCAGAAGCGTAGTCTGCGACCTTTTCAGCTGTGATGCTCTTGAGCTGCTGCATGTACTCTACTCTCTTTTCCTGTGGAATCTTAGAGATATGGTTGAGAATTGCATTCAAAGCACCGGTGAGCTCTCCGCTTGGAGTTGCATAGCCGGAGTAGCTGGAAAGGATGTAGCCATCCAAAGTTTCCTGGTCAAGGTCTTCAAGAGTTGCCATGTATTCAGGAAGTCCGGCATAAACCTGGAAGGTCTCCATGATGTTAGGATCTCTGTAGGTGTAAAGGTAAATACCTGCATCAGCTGCAGCTGTGTAAGCACCATAGACCCCGTACTGGTCTCTGAGCATTGGGAGTAAGTAGTTGTCGTTAATTAAGCTAGAAATTGCATCAAGGTCAGCGGTGTACTCTTCAAGACCCATGTCTTCATAAGAAGCAAACATGAAGTTGAAGTTTACGTTGCTGTCAACAATCAAAGCCATGGAGTTGCCCATTGTCTCAAACTCATATTCCTGAGCTGGAACTTCATAATGGTCAAGTTTTGCAATGAAAGCATCGGCAACCGCCTGATGGTTTTCTTTACTCTTCTCACTTCCGGCAAAGGCTGAAATTGCCTTGTAGGAGTTAGCAAGGTTCTGCTGGATGTACTGCAAGCCTGCAATAACAGCTTCTGGATTCTCTTCAAGAGCCTTAGAAACTTCATCAAGGAAGTTGTAGTAATCCAGATAATTCATGTAAGCATAGTAAGCCATGCTATCGTCAGCAGTTGCCAGCATATCGTAAATAATTACGTTGTAGCTTGCATTGTTGATTGTGCTCTTTAAGGACTGCTTGAGGTTAGAAACTGTGTCAGCAACACGCTGCACGTCAAACTGGCTGTCAAAGAGAATCTCACCAACCACGTCGTAAGCCTTCTCCATATCTTCATCAAGAGCAATGAAGCTGACTCTGATAAACGGATAATACTCATCCTCGTCCTCGTTATCCACGATAGAAGACTTGATTGTAATATCATAGAGATAGCGGTTAATCAAAGTAGAAAGCTGAGTTCTGGTATGCTCCGTGGTATCCAAATCTCCAAGAAGGTCTATGTAGAGCTTGAAGAAGTGCAACATATCCTGCTCAACCCAGTCAGCGTTAAGCATAAGAGTAGCATAGCCGATATCCGTTGTATCGCACTGGGCAAAAATTCTTCTGATTCCGTCATCGCCGGTCTCATCAGTGATATTGTAGACTCTGTACTCTTCTGGAAGACTTTCAACTGTTACAGCCTGAAGCTGTTTTACATATTCAGCAGTCTTGTCATCCTCAACCTCTTCTGTTTCTTCTTCATCTGAAGAAGCTGCAATAGCGGCAAGCTCTTCTTCTGTCATAGAAGCCTTGATTTCAGCAAGCTTTTCTGCAAGGGCTGCGTCCTTTACTTCCTTAAGACCAGCAACAGCCTTTGTTGTTGCTAAAGCTGTTCTATTGTTGTCAAGGACATACTTTTTAAGAGCGTCAAGGAGAGTTCCGTTTTGGACATATTCATTGAAATCCTCAATGGCGTCAATGTAATTCATGTAGCCAAAAAGATTTCCCATACCTGCCCAGTAGTAGAGAATGTTAGGAATTGTATCAATTCCAATCTCGCTACCTTCTGTGGTAAGCATGATTGAAAGCTTAAAGGAGGCAATGATTGCATCTACAGCTTCCTGATCAAAGCCATTTGCATAGATGTAAGCTAAAGAATCATCAACTGTCTGTTTGAAGGTTGCAGCATCTTCTTCATTAATATTATCAGCATAGAAATAAAGAATGGACTCTGGACCTGTGAAGTCAATGTAGCAAGCAAAGGAACCGTAAGGAATTGCTGTCTTAAGGTTCTCCATAAGAATTGAGCTTGAGTCCCCAATCAAGGTTGAAAGGAAATCAACAGCTGTAAGCTCTTCTTCTGTGAGCTCGCCTAAAGCATAACCGTAATAGACGGTTGCAGACTTTTCTGTGTCTGTTGAAGCTTCTACTGCATACTCGTAGGTGGCTTCAACTGGCTCTGTGATAGGGGTGAAACCAGCATCAACAAAGCCGTACTCTGTCTTCTCATATTCTGAGAAATAGCCATCTAACAGCTCAAGGAAAGCATCAATGTTATCAATTTTTCCATAGATACAGGTAACTGAGTTGGAAGGGGTATAGTACTCTTCATGGTAAGCAACAATGTCTTCCCAAGTCATCTCTGGGATGTGATCTGGGTTTCCGCCGCTACTGTTGCCTGCAATGCTACCTGGGAAGATAGTTCCTTTGAAGTTGAAGTTTGCAGCCGATTCTCTGGTGTAAGAACCAAGCATCTCGCTGTAAACTGTACCTTCAATTGTAAGATTGCCTTCTTCATCAAGGGCATATCTCCAAGCTTCTTCGTCAAAGATTGACTTGTCTGAAGCAACCATAGGGTTGAAGCAGCTATCTGTATAGAAATCGGCATACTTAAGCAGCTGGTCTTCAGAGAGCGATGCAATTGGATAGACGGTCATGAACGGATAAGTGCTGGCGTTCATGTAGGTGTTATAGGTCTGGAAGCTCAGGTTGAAGAAAAGGGTTTTTGAAGGATATTTCTTTGAGCCGTCAAGAGTTGAGTGTTCAAATACGTGTGGAACACCTGTGTCTGTCTCAGCTGGAGTTTTGAATCCAATTTCAAAGACTCTGTTTGTGTCTTCGTTTGCAAGGTACAGGACCTGTGCACCAGTTTTTATGTGTTCATAAAGAATTGTGTCACATCCAACGAGGTCAAAACGACCTACATTTGTGACTACAAAACCGTCAACTACATCACCTACTGCTGGTAAGGATGATGTCTGTTCTGCGCTACGCTCAACAATTGCCTCTGCATAGAGAGAAAAAATTGTGAGTAAACAAATGAGAACGGTAAGTAGTTTTTTCATTCCATACTCCTCAAAAGTTGAATGATGGCATTATACGAACAATTGAATAATTATTCCATATTATTGGGATTATTTAATTGTTGTGAAAAATTTCACTCGACAGTCTTTTTTCATTTTCAAAAATTAGTTTCTATTGTAAAATGTGTGTAAAATTTAAAGGGGGAAAACAATGAAAAAAATTGTTCTCGCATTAATGGTCCTTTGTTTAGCCTTCTCCGTTTATGCAAACGGTGCTCAAGAAGCAGCTAAAACAGAAGAACTCTCTGCTGTTCAGCAGATTATTAAACAAGCTGAATCCATGTCTTTGGAAGAGCTTGCAAAGAAAGCTATTGAAGAGTCTAATGGCGCAACCTTCTACGGTGTTGGTAACTCCTCCCGTGGTAAGACTGCTCTTCCTCTTTTCATTACCTACCTTCAGTCTATCGATCCTAGCTACACTCTCACCTTTGATTGGCAGCAGCCAAAAGAAAACTCAATCTTTGAGATGCTCACTTCAGATAGCCAGAAAGAAGCTGGTACCTTTGCTATGACCCTCATCCAGGATGGTAACCAGATTGAAAGCAAGATGGTTCAGACTGGTATCCTTGATACCTACATTCCTCTTGAGTGGGCACAGGCCAACAGCACCACAGCTGACGCTGTTGATGGATATCTTCCACTTCAGACTCTCAACAAGATTTTCATGTACAACTGCACAGGTTCAAAGACCTACACCAACTGCTGGGACTTTGTAATGCCAGGTGAGCATGGTTTGTTCATGGACATTGACTCTGAGCCAGTTGGAAGAAACTTCCTTTACACCCTCACAGCTGACAAGTACGCTGCTGTCATGAAAGAAGCTTTCAATGCTCTTTCTGCAGAAAAGAAGGCAGCTCTTCAGCCAACAGTTGACGCAATGGTTGCTACAGCAAAAGAATTGGGCCTTGGCGCAGATGCTAACTACTCCCTCGCTTGGATTAAGCTTTGGATGGAAAGCTACAACGCACAGACAGACGATGGTCCTATCTGCAACACTCTCGTAGCTAGCTCAGCAACAGACCAGTTTGGTCTCATTGTTTACTCAAAGCTCAGAAGCGTTCAGGAATCTGACTCCGTTTCTAAGAACAACATCAAAGTTGCAGCCTACGAAGACGGCTATAAGGGTATTGGCGGTTATGGATATTGCCATTACTTGTTCGTAACAGACAACTCTCCACTTCCATGGACAGCTTGTGCCTTTATCGCTTACATGACTTGTACACAGCCTGGTTTCAGCGCTTGGGGCAAGGACATTGGCGGTTACTCAAGCAACCCAGTTGTTGCAGAAGAGACAGAAGCAGTTTATCACCACTCAACAGAAGGTACAGTTGATGGCGTTGTTGTTTATCCTTCAAACAACGACCGTGGCCTTACCTGGTGGCTTGGTGAAGGAAACCTTGTTGTTGAAGATCCTGAGTACTGCGCAGCAGTTTCTTTCTCTGTTGGTTCTTGGATTGATTCTCTTACCAGATACAACAAGTAATTCTTTAACTATTTAATTGTTGGTGCTTAGCACCTTTACTGCCCCGGGGGAAACCCTGGGGCACGATATTTAAACATTAGGAAACTTTTATATGAGCAATACTGCCACAATAAAAGAAGTGTCTTCCTTCACCATCAGGTGGAACAAGTTTAAAACCTTCCTATCCAAGCCAGAAAATATAATTTTAGTGCTTATGGGTGTGGTTTTAACAATAACAACAGTTGCACCTATTATTGCAATTTTGAAAGACACCATTTCAATTCACGTAGGAACTATTGACCAGCATCTTACAGGTAAGACCTCTGGTTATACTCTAGTCAACTATGTGGACCTTTTTACCAGCAACCTTGCAAAAACCAACTTATGGACACCACTTATTAACACACTGGTGCTTGCCGTAGGTTCCTGTCTTTTTGCTATCCTCTACGGAGGAATCTTTGCCTTCTTGGTTACTAGGACAAACCTTGCTTTCCGCAAGTACCTAAGTTCCATTTTTATCTTCCCTTACATCATGCCACAATGGACTCTGGCCGTAGTATGGCAGAATCTTTTTAACTCAAATGCTATTACTGGGACATCAAATGGACTTCTGGCAACTTTAGGAATTGTCATGCCAAAATGGTGGTGCGTAGGACTTTTCCCAAGTATTGTGGTACTTGGAATGCACTATGCTCCCTTTGCATATATTCTGATTGGTGGAATCTTCAAGAACATGGATTCCAACCTAGAAGAAGCTGCTACCATCTTAGATACTCCAAAATGGAAGACCATGCTTCGCATCACACTTCCAATGGTAAAGCCAGCTATTCTATCTACAGTTCTTCTTGTATTTGGCGGCGCAATGGGTAGCTATCCTGTTCCTCACTACCTGCAGCTGTCTACGCTTTCAACCCGATACATCACACTTAGAGCAAGATATAAGGGCGAATCCAGTATTCTTGCAATAATCATGATGATTCTTGGTGGTGCAATCATGATTGTCAACCAAGCCAGCTTAAAGAGCAGAAAGAACTACACCACAGTTACAGGTAAGTCTGGACAGATTTCAAAAATTAATCTTGGAAAAGTTGGAAAGTACGTCATTGCTGTGATCCTTATCTTCACCACCTTCTTTACAAGTATCTTCCCTATCATTTCCTTTGCTTTTGAAACATTCCTTCCAAACCCAGGGGATTACAGCTTCCTTTACACCGGAAATCCTGACAACCTTACCACCAAATGGTGGGTTACAAGTGAAAACATCACAGAAAACGGCATGTACGGCCAAAAGGGTATTTTGTATAATGATACCATTTGGAAAGCCTACAAAGGCACACTGTTGGTTTCTCTCTCTTGTTGTGTTATTGCCGGTAGTATTGGAACCATGTTGGGCTATGCAATTTCAAAAAAGAGAAGAAACAAGTTTGCAAACTACGTTAACAACGTGGCCTTCTTGCCTTATTTGATGCCTTCTATTGCAGTTGGTGCTGCCTACTTTGTTTTGTACTCTACTGGAAAGCTCAATTTGTTCAACACCTACACTGGACTGATAATCATTGGTACAGTAAAGTACATTCCCTTTGCTTCAAGAAGTGCGCTAAACTCCATGCTCCAGCTTTCTGGAGAAATTGAAGAGTCCGCCATCATTCAAGATATTCCTTGGATTAAGCGAATGACTCGCATTATCATTCCAATTCAAAAGACTTCCATCATAAGTGGCTTCCTACTTCCATTTATGACTTGTCTTAGAGAGTTGAGTTTGTTCATGTTGCTCTGCGGTCAGGGCTTTTTGCTCTCTACAACTTTGGCTTACTTTGATGAAATGGGGCTTTATGCATTCTCAAGTGGTATTAACTTACTGCTGATTGTGACCCTTCTTGTATTTAACACCTTGATAAATAAACTTACAGGCGCAAGCCTTGATAGCGGCATAGGAGGTTGATGATGCCGGAAATTAGACTTGAACACGTTACAAAAAGATGGGGCAAATTCTACGCTGTAGATGATTTGAACCTAGTTATTGAAAACAACGATTTTGTTACCCTTTTGGGCCCTTCTGGTTGTGGAAAAACCACAACGCTTAGAATGATTGCTGGTCTTGAAACTCCTACAAGTGGAAAGATTTCTATTGGAGACAGAGTTGTCTTTGATTCCACTAAAGGCATCAACGTTCCACCAAACAAGAGAAAAGTTGGCTTCTTGTTTCAAAACTACGCGCTTTGGCCAAACATGACCGTTTATCAGAACATTTCTTTTGGTCTTAAGAATATCAAAGACGAGCTTCCTGAAATTGATTTTGAAGCTAAGGAGGCTACAAAGCTCATTGAAATTCTTAGTGATAAGGCAGCTTTAAAGGCAAACCTTGAAGAGGCAAAAGACAAAAGTGGTAAGCTTGATGCAAAAAAGGCTCAGCTCAGACTGATTGATACCTACATCATCTCCATGATGACAGCAAAAAAGCTCCTTGCTCTGAAAGATGACAGTGCAATGGACGCTTTGTTAGCAGATTCCAAGAAAAAGCTTGAAGACCGCAAAACAGCTCTTGCTGCAGCCGGTCAGAGCCTTAATGCAGATTTTCAGATTGTAAAAGATGGACAGGTGGTTAAGAGCGTAAGAAAGCTTACAGAGGAAGAAATTGATCTTTCAGTTCGCAGAGTTTCCCGCCTTGTTAAAATTGGTATGTTCATGGACCGCTATCCTGCAGAGCTTTCTGGTGGTCAGCAGCAACGCGTTGCAATTGCTAGAACCTTGGCTCCAGAGCCAACTGTTCTCTTCATGGATGAGCCTCTTTCCAACTTGGATGCAAAGCTCAGACTTGAGATGAGATATGAGCTTCAGAGACTTCATGTAAATACTGGTAGCACCTTTGTTTATGTTACTCACGACCAGATGGAAGCTATGACGCTTGCTACTAGAATTTGTCTTATGAACAACGGCGTTCTTCAGCAGTATGACCCACCACTTGATGTCTATAACATGCCAAACAATCTCTTTGTTGCTGACTTTGTTGGAAATCCATCAGTTAACTTCATTGATGCACAGGGCAAGCTTTCTAATGGAGCTGTTGAACTTGAAATGCTCAACGGCAGAAAGTTCACCTTCAAACCTGCTAAAGCTTTTGATTTTGCAAACTGGTACAAAACAAGAGACGAGCAGAAGGCTGCTTTTGAGGCTCAGGAAAAAGAAAAGATGACCAACAAGGGCTACGTTGAAAAGGCTAACAAAGACGAGTACTTCAACTATCACATTGCAAAAGTCGATGAATCTGAGCTTCAGGAGGAAATTCCTCGCATTGATGGTCAGAGCTTTGTTATTGGCGTTAGACCTGAGTGCATTGATATTGTTGAAAACGGCTCAATTTCTGGAGAGATTTTTGGAGCAATGCCTACCGGTATGGAATCAACAATCAAGATTAACATTGATGATTTCCTTCTTACTGGCGTTATCTTTGGTAACTCAAGATTCCAAATTGGCTCAAAGGTTAACTTTGCAATCAACACAGACAGAATTATGCTGTTTGATGCAATTAGCGGAAAGCTAATTACCTTGGGTAGCTTGAGCTAATTATTCCTTCAAATTAACACTGCAAAAAGCAATGCTGATGCTAGTTAGCACTCAGCGTTGCTTTTTTTCTTTGTTTTATAAAGTACAAACCCAATCACAAACCCCAAGAGTGCTGGACAAAGCCAACCAAGCCCAAGACTTGCGAAAGGCAAAACCTTTAACATAGTAGCCTTAATTGCAGGACCGCCAATAGCATTAAACAACCACTCAGGAAGAGCCACTATCAAATCATAAATAGAAGCAATGAGCGTGAAGATTGTTGTGCTAATAAAAACTGTTCTATCGTAGTTGAAAAACCGGCCAAACAAAGAAAGTAGAATCAGCGTAATGGCAAGCGGATACAGGAACATCAAAACAGGAAGAGAGTAATTGATAATTCCGTTCAAACCCACATTAGAAAAGAGGAAAGAAGCAAAGCTAAAAATTATTGTCCAAAGTTTATAGGAAGGACCTTTAGCAAAAAGTCCTGTAAAGGTCTGGGCACAGCTAGTAATCAAACCAACGGAAGTCTTTAAACAGGCAAGAGTTACAGTACAAGCCAAAACCACAAGACCAACGTTACCAAGATAGTATTGGGCAATTTGAGCCAGAGCAATACCACCGTTTGCACTGGTTTCAAAGACTCCTCTGCTCTGGGTTCCAACAATTGTAATTGCAATATAGATAAGAGCCATAAAAGCACAGCTGAAGATTCCAGATTTAACTGTACTTGTTGCAACTTCATTTGGCTCTGTAACTCCAAGGCCATTGATAACCTTGACAACTACAATACCAAAAGCAAGGCTAGCAAGAGCATCCATTGTGTTGTAGCCTTCAAGAAAGCCTGTAAAGAAAGCCTGCGTTTCATAGGCCCCTTGAGCTGCAACTTCAGCAACAGAAGCTGTTGGGTTAAGCATTGAAACTACAACCAAAATTGCCAAGAACAACAAGAAGGCTGGATTGAGAATCTTTCCAACCCATATAAGAATTTTTCCAGGTCTCAAAGAGAAGAAAAGAGCTAAGCCAAAGAAAACCAAGGAGAACAGAAATAAACAGAGCTTGACGTTGGATTCTGGCAACAGGTTCTCAAGACCAACTGTAAAAGCTGTGGTTGCACATCTTGGAATTGCAAAGAAAGGTCCAATGGTCAAATACAGGGCACAAGTAAAAAACATAGAATAAGGTTTACTAACCCTACTTCCAAGCTCAAAAAGACCATTAGACTTACTAATACCAAGCGCAGCAACACCAAGTAGAGGAAGGCCTACTCCAGTTACTAGAAAGCCCAAAATTGCAGGCCAAACCTTAGAACCTGCCATCTGTCCCATGTGCACAGGAAAGATTAAATTTCCAGCTCCAAAGAAAAGTCCAAAGAGCATACTTGCAATGTAGGTGTATTCACTAAAACTCAACTTTTTTTTCATATCAGCCCTTCTCTGCTAGTAGTTTAAGAATCTGAACAGCGTTACTTGCTGCACCTTTTCTCACTTGGTCGCCACAGCACCAAAGCGTGAGGCCTCTGTCCTCAGTAAGGTCCTCCCTGACTCTTCCAACCCATACAATATCTTGGTCAGAAGTATCTAGTGGCGTTGGGTAATTACGGCCCTCATAATCTTCAACCAGTTTACAACCTGGGAAGCTAGCAATAGCCTGATTTGCCTCTGCTACGCTAATTTTTCGCTTGGTTCTCACAGTAGCGGCTATTGAATGAGATCTCATGACAGGTACTCTAACGCAAGTACAAGTAACTTTTAAGTCAGGAAGACCAAGAATTTTTCTGCCCTCATTCTGCATCTTCATCTCTTCTGTGGTGTAGAGATTTTCTTTCTCGCTACCAATGAAAGGAATGACGTTCATGGCAATTTGATGAGGGAAGACCTTCTTCACAACTGGCTTGCCCTCATGAAGGGCATTAAGCTGACCCACTAGTTCATCAAAACCAGCCTGACCTGCGCCAGAGACCGCCTGATAAGTACAAGCCACCATGGTCTCAATTGGAGAAAGTTTGGCAAGTGGAGCTACTGCCATAAGCGTAATAATAGTAGAGCAGTTTGGATTTGCAATAATGCCCTTATTCTTAAAAGCCTCCTGTCCATTAATCTCAGGAACTACCAGAGGAACTTCTGGATCCATTCTGAAGGCAGAGCTATTATCAATATAAACGGCACCAGCTTTTACAATAGCAGGAGCAAACTTCTTAGACATATCGTTTTCAACAGCACCAAGTACAAAGTCCATGCCCTCAAAACTGGATTCTGTAGCCTCTTGAATTTCAACTTCTTTGCCGTTAAACAGAAGCTTTGAACCTGCACTTCTAGCACTTGCCAAAGGAAGAAGCTTCTTTACAGGAATCTTATACTCCTGAAGAACCTTAATCATCTCTTTTCCTACAGCACCTGTTGCGCCTAAAACTGCAATATTAAATTCTTTCATATCTACTCCTTAAATTTCAGCCTGCAAAACCTTGATACAAAACTCTAATAGTGTTCTCAAACTGGCTATTATCCACGCCAACAATGATTGCAAGCTCATCAGAACCTTGTGCAATAGTTCTAATATTGATGCCCTCTTTTCCAAGAGCATTGAAAAGTTTTCCAGAAATACCTGGACGGAAGATCATCTTTCTTCCTACCGCTGCAACTAGAGCAATGTTGTCCTGAATTTCAACCTCATCAGGATTACACTGATTCTTAATCTCACTGACAATGTCATAGACTCTGTCTGCCATACTGGCTTGTTGCAAAACCAAAGCAAACTGGTCAATTCCCATTGAAATATGCTCTGCATGTACCTTGTAGCGGTCTAGAATTTCTAAAACCTTTCTCAAGGTCTCGTTTGTCCCGTGCATTCTCTTGGTCACGGTAAGAATGACAAAGTTCTTCTTGCCGGCAATACCGGTAATGAACCTGTCGTGCTCAAGATCATTCTCATCAACCTTATCCACAATCATGGTACCCGGATGGTCTGGGTCATTAGTATTTTTGATATTTAACGCAATGCCCAAGTCCTTTACAGGGGCAATTGAATCCTCATGAAGCACGGATGCGCCCATGTAAGCCAGTTCTCTAAGCTCGGCATAAGTTATTTGGGCAATTGGACTTGGATTAGAGACAATGCGTGGGTCCGCCATGAGGATGCCGGAGACATCGGTCCAGTTTTCGTAGAGGTCTGCGTTACAGCCAGCTGCTACCAAGGCGCCGGTGATATCGCTTCCCCCGCGGCTCATGATTCTAAGCTTTCCAGAGGGCAGAGATCCGTAGAAGCCCGGAATTACCAGGCCGTTGGAGGTCTCAAGCGCGCTCTTCACGGCAGTTGCAATCTTAGACGCAATAAACGAGCCGTCGTATTCCATAAAGATGCAATTGGAGGCATCAAGGAAAGTATAGCCCAAATATTCGGCCATAAGACGGCTTGTCAAATACTCACCACGTGACACCAGCTCATCTACCGACATATCTTTATTAAGCCTTGCACGCAAAGCATTTAAGTCATCTTCAATCTTGTAGGTTAGGTTCAACTCATCGCGAATCTCAACAAAACGCTGGCAAATCTTATCAAAGATATCGTCACAGGAAACGCCGTAGGTCAGGTGCGCGTGGCACAGGTACAAGAGGTCCGTCAACTTGTGGTCCTCTGCACTACGCTTACCCGCTGCCGATACCACCACAATACGTCTTGCTGGGTCCGACAGCACTATCTTCTTTACCTTGCTAAACTGCTGGGCACTGGCCACGGAGGACCCGCCAAATTTTGCTACTTTAATCATAAGTTCTCCCCGCACTGAGCAAAAAAGACCCGCGCGCCCTTCTCTCTAAGACTTCTAGCCACTTCATGCAGCTTTTTCACCCCGATTTTCTTGGTAAGCACATACGTAGTTTGGCCCTGCTTTAAAGTCTTCTCAATAGGTAAGTAAGCTTCTAAAGCACAATCAGAGCCCACCACGTACTGATTTTCACATTCCTTTGATTCATTGAAAGCTTCAACGGTATGACAACTGGATTTGAGCATCTGCTTTTGGCCATTTTCAACACAGGTCACATCTCTTAGCACCGCCGATGCCGTTGGATATCTTCCAGCTCCCTGTCCACCAAAAGTCATATAACCGGAATTTCTTCCAGTGTAGAAAGCCAAATTAGTGTTAACTTTGACGCCAGCAAAGGAGTCTGATTTCTTACACATAACCGGCTCTACGTATGCATAAAGTCTTCCAGCCTCATCAAGACCTGCTTTACCCACAAGCCTTATGGTGCAATTCAAACTCTTTGCCAGCTCAAAATCTGAGGCACTAATATTCTGAATGCCTTCAATGTCATAACCAGAATTTGGAAGTGAGTCGTAAGCCACCATGCTTATGAGCATGATTTTTCTTAGAGTATCAAGTCCAGAAAGATCTGCCGTAGGATCTGCCTCTGCATAGCCTAAAGCCTTAGCCTCAGCAAGAGCTCCCTCAAAGGAAAGAGAACGGCTATCCATTGCATCCAGCATGTAGTTGGTGGTTCCGTTTAAGATTCCACCAGCGTTAAGAATAGAGTCTGTCTGCCTTGCCGTATAAAGATTCTGAAGAATTGGAATTGCTCCACCGCAAGCGGCACTGAACAAGAAACAATGTCCTAATTCATAAGCCTTATGCATTAATTCAATGCCATGTGCCGCAACTAGGGCCTTGTTTGAAGTAATAAAGCTCTTACCAGCAGCAAGACATTTTGAGGCAAACTCAAAGGCTGGCTCAATTCCGCCCATACACTCAATGACCAATTCAGAGTCATCTTTTAAAACATAATCAATGGACTCAACCATCCATTTCTTTTCAGGGTCAGCTTCACCCTTTTTTACTAAAACCGTAAGTACTTCATGTTGTGGGCAGGCTTGGAGCATTTCATAAACGCCCTTACCAACAACCCCGTGACCTAAGATCGATATTTTCATTTTGTCTCCCAGAAGCGAATCACAAAAAGTTTTGTCCGTATTCTAAAAACACTTGTCTTTTTATTGCAGACAATGTATCATACCGTCAGAAAATTGACAACCCATGGAGAGAAAAAATGCTTGAAAACTATCTTATAGTTCACAAGAGTATTTTGCCGGACTACTATGATTCAGTGCTTAAGGCAAAACACCTACTTGAAGATGGCACGGCAGCAAATGTCATGCAAGCAACCAAGATGGTAGGAATTTCAAGAAGTACTTTCTACAAATATAAAGACTATCTTCTTGAACCAACCCAAATTTCAGATGGAAGAAAAGCTGTAATTTCCATGCTTCTATCGCATGAAACTGGAATTCTCAGTGCCGTGCTTTCAAAGATTTCTGAAAATGGTGCAAGCATTTTAACCATCACCCAGAGTTTACCAATACGTGGAAAAGCGAGTGTAACAATTACCTTGGATGTAAGCACAATGATAACGCCCATCAATAAGCTGCTAAAAGAAATTGAGCAGTCCCTTGGCGTGGAAAATGCAAAGTTAATAGCAGTAGATTAAAAAGGAGATTTATAGGTTATGAATTATAGAAGTACAAGAAGTGATTACTCCTGCAATTCCTTGCAGGCAGTTCTTCAGGGAATGTCTCCTGATGGAGGACTATTAGTAGCTCCAGAAATCCTTTCTCAAAAGTTTGACTGGAAAGCTGTAATTGGACTATCTACCCTTCAGATGGCAGAAAAGATACTTTCTCACCTACTTCCAGATTTTCAAGATATGGAAACCTTGGTCAAAAAAGCCTATACAAATAAGTTTGAAACAGAAGATCTCACCCCGCTTGTAAAAGTTGGTGAGGATTATATCCTAGAGCTTTTTAGAGGACCAACCAGTGCCTTTAAAGATGTAGCCCTTTCAATGTTGCCACAGTTAATTACAGCGGCTAAGAAGCAAACCGGAGCTACAGAGGAAACTGTCATTTTGACGGCCACTTCCGGAGACACAGGAAAAGCTGCAATGGAAGGCTTTCATGATGTTGAAGGAACCAGAATTATTGTGTTCTATCCCCACGGTGGAGTCTCTCCAATACAGAAAGCTCAAATGGAGACGCAAGAAGGCAAAAACGTCAAAGTTTGTGCTGTGAAAGGAAACTTTGATGACTGTCAGACCGCAGTAAAGCAAGCTTTTGAACAAATTAACAAAATGTCACAACTTAAAGAGGCCAAAAAAAGTCTGTCTTCTGCCAACTCAATTAACATTGGCCGTCTAGCACCTCAGGTAGTTTATTACTTTAAAGCCTACTCAGACCTGGTGGCTCAAAAACGCATCAACCTAGGAGAGGAGATTGATTTTGTTGTCCCTTCCGGAAACTTTGGAGACATCCTTGCCGGCTACTTTGCAAAGTGCATGGGACTTCCAGTTAGGCACCTAGTCTGTGCTTCCAATGAGAACAAAGTTCTAACAGATTTTCTGACCACAGGCATTTATGACAAACGTAGACCTTTCTATAAAACCAGCTCACCTTCCATGGATATTTTGGTTTCTTCAAACCTTGAAAGACTTCTTTTCTTGGCAAGTGGTTGCAAGGCAACAATGGTCCAAAAGTGGATGGATGATCTAAAAAATCAGGGTCTGTTCAAGGTTGACGCCATCACATTAGAAAATATTCAAAAGACTTTTAAAGCTTATTGCTGCACAGAAGATCAGACCATTCAAACCATCAGAGACACCTACAACAAGGACCAGTACCTTTGTGACCCACATACAGCAGTTGGCATGAAGGCTGCAAAAGATTATAAGAATAGCCCAGACTACAAAGAAGGCACTGCAGTTGTAGTGCTTTCCACCGCCTCCCCTTACAAGTTCCCAGCTGCTGTTTCTAAGGCCCTAGAGCTTCCACTTGAGGGAGATGAATATCAACAAATTGCTGCAATCAACAAGAAAACAAATGTCCCTGTACCAAAGAATCTTAGCTCAATACAGAGCAAGAAAGTTCTTCACAATCACGTAATAGATAGAGATAAGATTATTGACTACGTACTTGAAGTTTTGGGTCTCTAAAAGCAAAGAGAAGCAGAGAAAAGCAGAAAAGGAGTTATCATGGAAATTGTATGTTTAGACCTAGAAGGAACCTTAGTTCCTGAAATTTGGATTGCCTTTGCTGAGAAGACTGGCATCCCACAGCTTAGAATCACTACCCGTGAAGAGCCCGACTACGACAAGCTGATGAATTACAGGATGGATATCCTAAGAGAGCATCATCTCACCCTTAAAGACATTCAGGACGTCATTGCCACAATAAAACCAATGGATGGAGCCTTAGACTTTTTAAATAAAGTACGTGAGATTACCCAAGTTGTCATCCTCTCTGACACGTTCAAAGAGTTTGCAAATCCACTTATGCGTCAGCTTGCTTGGCCTACAATCCTCTGCAACAGTCTGAAGGTAGATAAAGACAATATGCTCACAGGCATAACCTTGCGCCAGACAGACGGCAAGAGAAAAGCCATTGAAGCCTTCCGCTCCATTAACTACAGAACTTTTGCAGCAGGCGACAGCTACAATGATTTAACCATGATTCACGCAGCAGATGCTGGCTGTCTTTTTAGAGCTCCACAAAAGATTTTAGAAGAAGAGCCCAATTTAAAAATCTGTAATACCTACGACGATTTCTTCCAACAGATTAAAAACTTTGTAGAAGAGGCTTAATTTCTAGCTGTAATTTATTACATAAAGTCTCTAAATCATAATGGGCAGGACTGCACTTTAAGTCGCAGTCGCTGTCATTTACACAGGCATTAATGAGGGCCTTAAACTCATCTTTAGGCAAAAAAACAACTGAATATGCTGGTTTTAGACCATCAAAACAGCTATAAGCATTATTGAGAAGAATTAGTTTTTCTTCTAAATTAGCAGCCTTTTCAGCGCGGTCAAAGAAGTACTTAGCCTTAAGCTGGTTAGCCTTTTCCATAGTCTACCTCATGCCTAAATAATCCAAAATAAACTGAATTGTATCAAGTTGATCGTACACTCTTCTGTAAATATCAAAACCACGGAAGGTTTCCACGGTTATAACAGGAATCCTCAGTTCCTTTGTCACAGTGGCATTAATACTGCCTTCTGGCCCCGGTCCAGTAGAACCAAAGGCGTTGTGACAGATAGTTCCATCCTCCGTTGCAAACAGTAAATCCAAGAACATAACATCTAGGTCATACTTCTTTGCAAAAACGCTCAAGTCTGTGAAAATGTAGGTACTTCCTAAGAAGTCTCTTGAGCTGTTGTAGATGATAGCTTCGTGCAAATCCAACACTAAGTCAGCATTTTTATCAGCAATATCTGTGAAAATTGCATCTGCAAGGCGCTCCGCCTCATTTCCTGATGGGTCTCCGGGAAAGACTCTATTCAAATCTTGTCTTTCTGTAACGTACCTAGAATCGTTTTTGGCTCCATTGGCATTTGCAGGGGCCAAAATGTATAAATCCCCACTTGAAATGGTAGCTTTTTCCATCAGAATTGCCGTATACCAAGCAGCCTTTTCATCCCCGTGAACGGCACCAACAATGTAAATTGTAGGCCCTTCCTTTTCACTGTGAATATGAACTACTTCTGTTTCAGAAAGCTCCCCTTCCATAATCTTGTAGCTAGAAACGGACACTTCATACAAAGTCTCAAAGAAGGTTCCAAAGTCAGAAAAATCCATATTACGAATGTCCAAGTAGCTGTCTGGTTCAATGGCACTGTAACCGTTCCACTGCACTTCCACCCCGCAAACGGTGACCGTCTGAAGCCCACTATCAACGGGATCCGGACTGTCCGTCTCTTCCAAAACCGTCTCTTCCAAAACCGTCTCTTCTGAAACGGTTTCTTCTGCGGAAGCCTTCTGGCACGAAGGCAAGAAGGCTAAAAAGAGAATAATTAAACTAAGAAAAAACAGCCTATGCTTCATTTACTGTTCACTGTGGGTCTGCAAGGTAATAACCAATGCCGTTAGTCAGCATTTCTTTATAACTTGGCATATCTCCAAGAGAAATTAAACCGGCATCTCCGTCATACTGCTGGGCAAACTGAGTCAAACAGGCAAGATGTCTAGCACAACGCTCGGTCAGGCTAATGCCCTCTTCAGTATAAGGAACTGTAACCGCTCCGTACTCTGCAGCACGGGCGTAGAATTTATCCTTACCGGTGACTACTAGGTCAGAATCAATCTCTCCGTGAAGGCGACCTTGGGAGGCATTTGCCGTCTCCATGAGAATTGCTAAAGTATCGGTATTGTCGCCAAGCTCTCTGTGCGTTAGGCCGTGGAGGTTGGTTGGGGAGGCTTCAATTGTGATGCTGAAGTCTTCTTCAACTTCCCAGACGGCAAGCGTGACTAGGCTAATTGCGTTCTCGTGGGCTACAATTGCGTTTACAGTGGTGTATTCGGGGGAGGCCTCGTGAAGGTCTACAGTTATGGTGATGTCTTCAGTTTTGATTAGCTGAGTAATCCCGTAGGCCACTTTTTCAGTGAAAGTTCCGTCCTCCCGGCCTGGGTAGGCGCGGTTGAGGTTACGAGTTTCGCTTCCAGAAAGCTGCTGACCGCTTGAGGCGTGCACGTAGACTTCGCTGTCCGGCCACTGGTCAATTGGATTGGTAGCGCGGCTTCCAAAGCGGAACCATCGGGTACCATTTTGAGTTTGTACGTAAAACTTGGTTGGGGCGGCTTCCTGTGGGTCTGTGCAGGTAAAAGCACTATTATTTGCCCTTGGAATGACGTAGAGCGTGCCGGCAGTTGGCTGGCAGTACTCAATCAGAGCAACGGCAGAGACAAAGCCAGAGGCCTCGTTGGCGTGGGTTCCGCCAAGCACCAGCAGGCTTGCCCCTTCAACTCCGCTGTCTAGAATGTAAACTTCAGTGTCGCCAGAAGTGCCCTTTAGAGCTGGGAACCATTCGCTTAAAAGCTTAACGTCAGTGACGCCTGGGCCGGCATAAATGGGCTCGGCTTCCCACTGAGAGGTAAAGCAGAAGGCAAGATAGACTACCAAAGCAATCACGCCAAGACAAAGAATACTTGCAGTAAGAATATTTTTTGGAATTTTCTTCATCTTGACCTCACTTTATCAACAAAAGGCGCAAAATAAGCGTTACCATGACAAGGGCGGCGTCAAACTGAAAAAACACGTTGTTCTTCTTTTTGAACATGCAGGTTGCAATCAAAGCAAGAATAAAAGCTACAATAGCAAGATAAATATACTTAATCACACCCAGCCCCCTAGTTAGTCAAAAATGCAAGTGCACTTGAATTAAGCAGGCAAACCACCGCCACCGCAATGCAAACCAAGAACGGAAGGATGCAGTTTTTTAGCACCTTTGGATACTTCAAATCCACAATCTGAGCCGCATAGTTTCCAGCCAGCGCCGTTGGAGGCATCAGGTCTCCAAGACAGCAAGAGAAAGCCAAAACCGCTGCAACTACAATATCGCTGCAAGAGGTGTTCTGGATGATAACCAGCAAAAACGGCACTCCAATAACCGATGCCGCGCCATACGAACTGACCGCTCCAAACGCCGGCATAATGGTAAAGGACGCAATGTAGACAAAGACCATTCCAAGCCCAAGACAGCTCACAACAATCCAGCCTCTAGCTCCCACCAGCGTCATAACCTGAATGAACATCCCAACGCCCATAAGCTTTGCCAGCACAGGAATTGTCGTATCCATAGCCTCCAGCGCCTTCTCCCAGAAATTGAAACGCTTACCCGTAAATAACCCGATAACTGCTGAAATCAAGAAAATCAAACACGTACCCAGCTGCGGGAAAGAAGGAATCACCTTGGAAGCTACAAGAAGAACAATAAGCACAAGGATTGGAAGGTACAGCTTAAAGCCATATTTTTTGCCAACTTCCAAATCAAGGCCTTCCTTGAGCTTTTCCAGATCCAAATTCTTGCAGTACTTGAGACCTAAGAATAGGACAGTAAAAATAGCACAAGGAATTGTCATTAAGAACAAGGGCCCGTCAAAGCCAATGTAAGGCATATCAACTCCACCACCAATAAGCATTGCAGGAATGTTAATTGGAGGCGCTGCCATACCCATGATTGCACCAATTGCAAGAATTGCCCCTGCTTTATCTCTAGGAATTCCAATGAGTAGCAGAATTGGAGCTACAAGAGCGCCGGCGCTAAGAACGGCTGCAGTTGAAGAACCTGTAATCATTCCAGGAAACATGATGACAAACATCAAAAGAATCAGCATCAAGGCTGGAACCTTGTAAAATCTGGTCACAATTGCTGCGTTAAGAGCATCCAAAGCCCCCGATTCCTGAACAACTGTCATGAACAACATGGCAGTTGAGATGATTAACATAGTGTCCACATAGGTGAAGGTTCCCTCAAACAAATGTCTGAGAGGAATACCTTGTCCCCCAACTAGGGCACCAACAACGGCGCCCAGAATCATTGAGACACTTACAGGCAATTTAAACAAAAGGTTGGACAGCAAAAAAACTGCCAACATGGATAATAGGCAAATGAGTTCAATGTCCATTATTTAAAAATTTCCTTGAAGACTGAAATAGTATCCTTTGTTGCATAGATAAGGCTAATTGGAATATTGTGCTCTTCTGCATAAGTTGTGAACTTATAATCAAAGTTTGCATCTTCTTTGAGAACAATCAAACTGGAAATTTCCATAACCATGTCAGCATAGACATCTGAAAGAGTTCCACGGCGTGCAGAACCACCAATGTGGCAGCAGATAACCTGAACCTCTGGATTTGCCTTCAAATAGTTGATAATTTCTGTTGCTCTAGCGGTTTCCTCTGCTTCAGAAATACCTGCAGCCCCAAGGCCCTTTGTACTTGCACCAACAGCAATGATAACCGTCTTATAACCCTTCAGGGCATCAGCAGTTGCTGTTGCATTATAGACATACTCAACAGAAGTAGACTTATTGATATTTTTCATAACCGTCTCTAGCATTGCAGCATCTGTGCTCTGGCCAAAGGAAGTAATGAAAACTGGAGTCTCATACTTTAAACCGTCAATGGAGCCAACTGTGACAACTCTATTGGAGTCGCTTGTCTGCTGTACAAAATCAACAGTTTTGTTTGGATCATACTCTGCATCAACCGTTCCAGTTGATGGAGTTGTTGTATTTGCAACAGCTTCAGTTGTAGAAGTTGTAGTTGTTGTAGCTGTTGTTGCAGTAGTTGTGCTTGATGAAGCAGAGCTTGAGCTCTTGCTGCATCCTACGAATGCGAAAATCATTGCAAGGGACAAAATTGTAATGATTACTTTTTTCATATATTTGACCTCCAAATCAATCAAAATTAGTTAACACTTTTTAGAAGATTCTCAAGACCTTCCTTTACCATATCACTATAACTACCAAGGCCTTCAAAGGCTATAACCTTTTCAGGATAAGTTTCACTGTAAGCCTCAGCAAGATACGAAATACAGGTAATTTGTCTTGCAACCCTATCAATAAGCGGATACCCGTCCTCTGGAACATCAAAGTACACATATCCATCTTCATGAGCCTGAACATAGTTAGGCTCGTTTCCATTAATTATCAAATCATCGTCCATCTTTCCATGTAATGGACCCATTGAAGGATTGTACGTTTCCATCAACGTCATCATGGAGGAGGTGTTGTCTCCCAAGCTTCTATGGGAAAGCCCGTAAGACGTCACGCCTGAGTACTCGGCTCTCATATCCAAGTCCTCCAACTGCATGTTCAAAGCCATGGTACTAGCAATGACCATTGCTGTGGAATTATCGGCTTTTTGGTTAACCATAGTGCAGTCCAGATAGAGGAATTCCGGGGAGCCTTCATGCATATCCATAGTGATATTGATGTCCTCTTGCACGATTAAGTTGAAAATTCCTGCGCAAACCTTCTCTGTTAGGACACCGTTTTCGTTTCCGTAGTACAAACGGTTAACGTTACGAATCTCTGCACTTTCCGTTCCAACCAGCTTTCTTCCGGAGGTGCCTTCGTAGTAAGTATAGTCCGGCCACTGGTCAACAGGATTGGTAAGTCTATTACCAACACGGAACGTTCTAACACTGCCGTCAGAAAGCGTAATTGAGAAGAAATCCTGCATACCATCCAGCGGAGAAGTATGAGTAAAACCACTCTTGTTGGTCCTTGGAATTATGTAAACCTTGCCCTGTGTAACCTTGATATTCTCCACCAAAGCAATAGCGGCAAGAAGCCCTGCACTCTCATTTGGGTGAGTTCCGCCCAGAATAAGGAAGGAGCCCCCTTCCACGCCACTGTCAAAGACGTAGATTTCAGTATCCAAATCTGTACCTTCAAGGCCTTCACAGTACTCAGAAAGCATCTTGATTTCCGTCAGATTAGGATTATCCGCAATAGGCTCGTCCTCCTGCATAGCAAGAAAATCCACACTGGCCATGACGGCAAACAACAGGGCAACTGCAATGACTACAATATTTTTAATATAGCTCATACTGTCCCCCTATTTAATATGCAACGCCCTAAGTGCAAACGTCACAAGCACATACGCAATACAAACCAGCTCAACAAACGGCCGCTTCTTGAGAATATTAAACAGAAGTAGCAACGCAAAAACGCTGATTATCACATAATAAATCACCTGAAGCATCACAACCTCCTACAGAATCAAAAAGCTCATGTTATCGCCCAAAAGCACCATAACAACGCCCATTGCCAACACCAAAAGCGCCACCGGCCAAGTAGCCTTAAACAGCTCCCCGCGCTCCAGTTTCCCCTCTGGCCCGATATTCCTAAAAACTTCCTCAGCAATTCCGCCGTGTTTTGTAATCAAAGCCACCAGTGCAATAGCAACGCTACAACCAGAAACTACAACGGTATTTGCAAGCCAACCAATTGGGAACACCGCATAAGTTATTAAGAAGGCTGGAATTGGAATTGAAACAAAATAACCAATCACGAGAGCTAAAGCCATAAGAACTAGCATCACATATCTTGTGTCATAAGGAAGAATCCACAGACTATAAAGACCTCTGACACCAGTCATTGAACTGACTTCAATGAAACTTCCAAGGGCAAATACAATTGCAATTGGAACCACCGCCTTCATTGCACCATCTGAAAGGGTATCCAAGGTTGTCTTAACACTACCAAAGCCCTTACAAACAATAAGCACAAGAAGGGTTGCAATAAAGAAAACTAAAGTCAAACCTCCAATGTAAACAAAGGAGGAAAGAAGCCCATCAATCAAGACTGCAACGCCAACAAGAGCTAAAACAATCAAAGATAGTAACGCTTCCTTATTGGTCTCTTTCTCATAGCAAACGGATGCCAAAACTTTTCTCTGATAAAGAGCAAAGAAAATAAAGGCAGGAAGTGCAATAAGCAAAAGAGGCAGGAAAAAGCCAACGTAAGGAGTTGGAAGTACACTTCCAGCTCCGTTTGCAGCAATTATTGCAGCAATGCAGTTTGGTGGCAAAATCACCCCCAAGAAAGACCCAACAATAACCACGACGGAAGCCTTCTTCTTATCTTCAATAGCAGAGCCAACCAACTTTCCAGTTGTCAGGATACTTGCTCCTGCAAAACCGGTAAGCATTGCTGGAAGAGCAACAAAGAAAAGAACAGCAAAAGCCTTGAGAACTGAATTCTTTATACCGCTAATCTTCTTGAAAAGTAGCTCAAAAGCACCACTCTTGTTTAAACAGAACACAAAAAGTGTGGCAGAAAAAACACAGAGCAGGCTATCCAAGAAGCCAAAAGGACCTTCAACAATCTCTCTAAATCTAATTCCCATGCCAGCTGTAAGGCTTCCCGCAACGGCAGCAAGGAACAAGAACAATACAGACCATTTCTTATTGTTCTTAGTAGCTATAGAGCCCCCAATTGAAATTAAAAACATCACGAGGGCTACATATATTTCTTCTCTCATAGATTTCCTCTATATATCTAAGAAATTAATAAGCGGCAGCTCCATAGTGTCTGCGGTTATCACCAATAGCGTAGAAAAGACCGTCTTTTATCTCTATGGCTGCTACGTTTCCAACGTGAGAGCTGTATTCTTTGTCAGCATCCAGCACATTGTAGCCCATTTCTTCTACTGCCTTGATGGTCTCTTCACTATAACCACCTTCAATATACAAATCCTTGATGGTCATACCATCCTTCCAGATTCTTGGAGCATTAACCGCTTCAGCAATGTCCATATCAAAGTCAACGTAGTTAACAATTGCTGCCAAAGCTGCAGACACCAAAGCCCAGTTTCCAGGAGAACCTACCACTAAAACAGGCTTTCCAGATTCATCGGCCACAATTGTAGGACAGGTTGTGGAGCAGACTTTGATGTAAGGCATAAGCATGTTGACGGAGGCTGTGGAGCTGTTGTTCAGGTTGGAAAGGTGTGCAGTAAAGACAAAACCTGTTCCAGGAACAGCAACAGCGCTACCAAAGTTGATACCGTTGGTATTGGTTGTAGAAACCACGTTGCCGTACTTATCTGCAACTACCATGTGGCTAGTACCACCCTGATCTACCGCGTTACTGGCCAGTACTTCTTGTCCGGTTGCATTCAAAGTAACCTTAAGTCTTCCTGCCCCCTGCATTTTAGCTTTGGAAGTTGCACTAACTTTCTTTGCTCTTTCTGCTGCATATTCTTTTGAGATAATAGTTTCAACAGGACTGTCATAGTAAGTTGGGTCTGCCATGTAGGAGTTTCCATCCTTATAACCAAGAGTATAAGCCTCTGCCATGAGGTTAACGGTCTCAGCACTATCAAAGCCATAGCTTGCCAAATCAAAGTTTTCAAGAATATTTAAAGCCTCTAAGAGAGCAGCTCCGCCTGTGGATGGGCCGTTGACAGTGTAAACTGTGTAGCCTCTGTAGGTTGTAGAAATTGGCTCGCGGATTACAGCTTTATACTGAGCAAAATCTTCTCTAGTAAGGATTCCTCCCAAACTCTGGATGTACTCCACCATCTTGTCTGTGAAATCACTGTCATAGAAGCCTTTAATTCCTTCATCAGCAATAAGTTGATAGGTATCGGCTAAATCGTTATTTGTAATGATGTCGCCTACACTGTAAAGGAAGCCTTCGTCTGTGTAGAGGCCCATTGTGTAGTCGTAAGCGCTAAGGTTCTCGTAACGGCCTTCAATGTTAGTATTCCATCTTTCGGTGACGGGGAAGCCCTCTCTCGCCAGCTTGATAACTGGTGCCAAGACCTCAGCGGCTGTCATGGTGCCCCAATTTTCAAGCGCCGTGAGTGTGCCGTAAACCTGGCCTGGGATTGCAATTGACTGCACCGATGGTGGATTATCTGAGCTTGACGTATCAATGGTCTCCGCAATTGCAGCACCCGGAGCCTGTGTCAAATACTCTATAGTAATGTACTTATTTTCTTCTGCAAGATAGACGGTCATTTGACCTGCACCACCAATTCCGGTTGCAGCTGGCTCAAGAAGGCCTACAGCGTAAATCATTGCAACAGCAGCATCTACGGCGTTTCCACCCTGCTCTAGGATATCAACAGCAATTTGAGAGGCAATTGGACTTGCACAAGCCGCCGCACCGTTAGCGCCAACAGCACCGGTTCCAAAAATATCGCTATCCCACTGGTAGGTTACGACCTCTTCAACAGCTGCTTCAACGGTCTCAGAAGTGGGTTGCTGAACTTCAGCTACAGTAGTAGAAACCTCCTGCTGAGACTCCGTCTTTGTCTCTTGTTTTGAACAACCTACAAGGGTAAATGCAAGTAGCACAACAAGAAGGATTGTGATTCTGTTAAGCGTTTTTTTCATGTTCTATCCTTTTTTAGTACGTATAATATTACGCAAAACACGCCAACCTGAAACGGTGGCGTGTTTGTCTTAAAGTTAAAATTAAAATCAATCGGTTTAAGTATTAGTTAACTTCAATTGATACCAAGTTGCTGTCAGATGCGAGGTTAAGAGCAAGCACGTCCTCCAGATACAGGCGCTGGACTGTGCCGTCTGCAAAGGTGAGCTTGTACTGGCAAACTTCTGCCATACCGGTCTTCTCAAATACGCTTGCAACGCTCAGGCCGTCTTCTGGGATGTAGACAAAAGCGTCCTCATCAAGAAGGTAGTAGCCAGCGTTAAGGACAGCGCCTTCAGCCTTTGACTGCTCCTGACCAAGAGTAATGTACTCGCCAGTTGCGTGCCATGCAATGTACTTCTTTGTGAAGTGCTCATACTCTTCTTCTCTTGCAGAGCCGTCTTTGTAAGAAATAACTTCAACGTTTGCACTTGGCTTTACGTCAAACTTAGCAAAGAGCTCAGCTACTGAGTAGCAGCCAGCATATGCATGGGACTTTGTCTTGGAAGTTGGGTAGTAAGTACCAGCTCTGTTCTGAAGGTATGGAGCATCAAAACCGTAAACGCCATTAGCATTAAGTAGCATTACCATTCTGTAAACGCCATCGCCTTCAAGCTTAGAATCCTTTGTAATTCCTTCAACTGTAACGCTATAGACGTTTGGAAGGCTAACATCACCACAAACAAGAGTGATAACATTGTTTTCATCATAAACAATCTTTGCACTTGCAAGCTGCTCTGCTGTGAGAGTTACCTGCTCGCCTGAAACCGATTCAAATACAAAACCTGTTGCAGGAACAAGACCAACACATTCTGCAACGTAAAGCAGATCTTCATAACCTTCGTTTG
>CAVCYP010000022.1:0-26308 GCA_963606545.1 Sphaerochaetaceae bacterium | reverse complement strand
TATATGGTTTAAAACTGGTAAAGACAAAAAATTTGTTATTTACCGGTTCTAAACTTTAAATGATACAAAAAGTTGCTGCTGTGTTTCAGATACAGCATTTCATTACCAGCACAAGAGGGGTACAATTTATACCAAAAGAGGCATTTTGTATCGTTTTTACTAAGTTTTTCAAAGGGAGAAGTGAATATGTCAAAATTCCCAAAAGGATTCCTTATTGGAGCAGCCACTGCGGCTCATCAGGTGGAAGGAAATAACACTAACTGCGATTGTTGGGCAATGGAGCAAATGCCACATTCTAGTTACAGAGAGAAAAGTGGTATTGCCTGCGACCACTATAATAGGTATGCAGAGGACATAAGGTTGATGAAGCAGGCGGGGTTGAACGCCTATCGATTTTCCATAGAGTGGGCTAGAATCCAGCCTAAAGAGGGCGAGTTCGATGACAGCCAGATTGAGCACTACAGGGAAGCTGATTCCATAGTTGAGGATTTTGAGAAATACGTTAGCTACGTGATAGATAAACTGGGCAGTGAGCTGAACTACGTTTGCACTATTAACGAGGCAAACCTGGGCCTACAGGTGGGCGCTATTTCACGCCGATACCTTTTGATGGCAAAAAAGCAGCTGAAGCGGCCAAGTCTGGAAAAGCTGATTGTGGATCCGTCAAAACTACCTGAAGGAATGGGAATGATTTTGAAGCAACCGGTCTCCTTATTATGTGGTTTTATTGGGACCCTGACTGAAGCAGAATTGCAAGCAATGCTGGATATCATTAATCTAAATGAAAAAGGGTAAAATTATGAAAGTATATGAAGAGTTTTTGAAAACAAATAATGCAAAGTTAACCTGTTATGTTCAAACCCCTAGTGAGGAATTGCCTCATTTGAAGAAAAAAGGTGCTGTTTTAGTATTGCCAGGTGGCGGTTTTACCATGTGTAGCAATCGTGAAGCAGAGCCAGTTGCTCTTGCTTATCTTCAGGCCGGTTATCAGGCTTTTGTACTTGATTACAGCACTGGAGATAGAAACAACCGCGAGAGTATGGCGGCAGTATTCTCAAAGGCTTTGACAGATGCAATAGAGGCTATGGAGTATTTGCGTGCCAATGCCGAGGCTTTGTATTTAATTCCTGATAAGATTGCTGTAGTTGGTTTTTCTGCAGGTGGAAACCTAGCTATTGCACTGTCAACGCTTGCAGAGCCTGCTCAACGACCAAATGCTGTCATTTTAGGGTATCCCTCTGTTATTCCAGACATCCTGTCTAAGCTGGGCGTTGTTCAGCCAAATCTTCTTGAAAAGATTACCTCTGAAACCCCTCCAATGTTTGCTTTTAATTCCAGAGGCGATGAAATTGTTCCTGCAACGGATTTGCTTCACCTTGCACTAGCCTTGGCTAAGTCAAACGTTCCCTACGAAATTCATACCTTCCTAACTGGAATCCACGGTCTTGCCTTGGCAACTACTGCCACCGCGGACGAAGGTACAGACGACGCCAACGTTGCCAAATGGCACGAACTGAGCCTACACTTCCTTGATAACCTCTGGAAGAAAGCTTCCTCCAAACCGATATTTAGTATAAGTAGCAAAATTGGAGATCTACTTGCAAACGAGGCCGCAACGGCAGCTATCAACGAGGTTTTACCAGGGGTAGCGGATCGTCCTGAAGGCTAACAAGATGGCGCACGGTATGACATTTGCCATGATGGTGAAGGTTTCCGGCGGAATGATTCCTGAAGCGGCTCTTCAGGCTTTGGATGCAAAGCTGGCGAAAAAGTAAAAGACTAATTGACAAGGTTATACCTCAAAAATTCATAGGTTTCTTTAGCGGCAATATGCTTACTAAAATGTGGTGCAGTAATTGCAGCAACACAGCCGCCTTGGCTTTCTCCAAGAAGGAAGAGCTTTTCTTTGTTAGTGGTATATTCATTCAATTTTCCTTTGCCACTGACCATAATAGGCATTCTTTCCATGCTTACGTAGATAATGCTTGTCCAAAAGCTCCTGTTGCATTCTGGCTTGCTGTGGATTCAGTTGCTGAGCATGAAAATTCATGAAAGCAACCTCTTCTAGCACAACGGCATTGTGAAGGCGAGGGACTTAACGTCTTTGAATACTTCTTCCTCTAGCCAAGTGGCTAGGTCCATGCCGTTGGAGTCAAGAAGATAGGCTGCAAGAAGAGCCATTCCATAAGGAACGCCTTCGCCTGCGGTTTCCATAACAGACACTGGAACGCCAACAGAAGAGGAGAGTAACCTCTGTCCAACGTTGGGAGTTTTAAAAAAACCTCCATGACCGTAGAGCTTGTCAATTTTGACCTTTTCTTGGATTGTAAGAATATCTAGTCCAATTTTCAGAGTTGCCAGGGCTGAAAGTAAATGGATTCTCATAAAGTTGGCAAGGCTGAATTTTGCATCTGGAGTTCCAGATACAGACCGACAAGCAAAACTTGTCAGGCCGTTGGCTTTTGATATTGCAAAAGGAAATTTAGCTTCTCAGCTTGAAAAACGGCTGTGCCAGTCGGTTTAGAATAGAGGTGGTAGAATTGGCACAGGATTTCTTTCAACTCCGTTTGAAAGATGACAGAGGCAAGTGGTAGTTATCAAAGCCCTTATGGGCTTTTGAAGTCTATCAAGGTAAAAAAATGAAAATTTCTCATTGTTACTATTGAAAGAAACACTGTAAATGGTATATGTTACTGTTAACAGAAACATATACCATCAGATACAAAAATGGAGAATTCAATATGGAACGTGAAATACCTTACAAAATATATTTACAAGAAAGTGAGATTCCAAAGTATTGGTATAATCTAAGAGCGGATATGAAAACTAAGCCAGCAGCGCTGGTGGATGCAAATGGCAAAAAACTCACACAAGAAGATCTTAGTCATATTTTTTGCAGTGAACTGGCAAAGCAAGAATTGGATGAAACTTCTCCATACATAGAAATTCCAAAGGAGATAAGGGATTTCTATACCATGTACAGACCTTCTCCAACGGTTAGAGCCTACTGTCTTGAAAAGGCTCTAAATACACCAGCTCATATCTATTATAAATTTGAGGGTAATAATACCTCCGGAAGTCATAAGCTCAACTCAGCAATAGCTCAGGCTTTTTATGCTAAAAAACAGGGGCTTAAGGGGCTTGCCACAGAGACCGGAGCAGGGCAGTGGGGCACGGCGCTTTCCATGAGCTGCGCCTATTTAGGCCTTGAGTGTAGAGTCTTCATGGTTAAGGTCAGTTATGAACAAAAGCCGGCTAGAAAGGAAGTAATGCGCACTTATGGGGCAATTGTTGAACCTTCACCCTCATTTACGACCGAGATAGGAATAAAAATTAACCAAGAACATCCGGGCACCACGGGCTCTCTTGGCTGTGCCATCTCTGAGGCTGTTGACTATGTGATGCACCATGAGGGGTACAGATATGCACTGGGTTCTGTATTAAATCAGGTCATGTTGCATCAGTCCATTATCGGGCTGGAGGCAAAGAGCGCGCTGGATAAGTACGGCGTTAAGCCAGATGTTGTGATTGGGTGCGCAGGAGGTGGAAGTAATTTGGGGGGTCTGATTGCGCCGTTTATGGGCCAGAAGCTACGTGGTGAGGCGGATTATAGAATAATTGCCGTTGAGCCGGCCTCTTGTCCCTCGTTTACCCGCGGTACGTTTGCCTACGATTATTGCGACACTGGGCGCGTCTGTCCGCTTGCAAAGATGTACACGCTGGGTAGTCAGTTTATTCCAAGTGCAAGTCATGCAGGAGGACTGCGTTTTCACGGAATGTCGCCAATTTTGAGCCAGCTCTACCACGACGGTTATATGGAAGCTGTCAGCGTTAAGCAGACGGATGTCTTTGAGGCAGCTGAGTTGTTTGCCAAGACGGAGGGCATTTTGCCGGCGCCTGAGAGTAGTCATGCAATTCGCTGTGCAATTGATGAGGCCCTCAAGTGCAAGGAAAGCGGGGAGGAGAAGAATATTCTCTTTGGACTGACAGGTACGGGTTACTTTGACCTCACGGCTTATCAGAAGTTCAATGATCATCAGATGGGCGATACCATCCCAACAGATGAGGACATTGCAAAATCTACTGCGCTTTTACCTAAAGTTGTGCTACAATAGGCAAAACATCTAAAAATTAGGAGAGCAAGGCGAATGGATCCTCTTGTTCTAACATTCGATATAGGCACACAAAGTGTAAGGGCTCTGCTGGTTAACAAAAAAGGGGAGACGGTTCTCTCCTACCAGCTTAAGTACGCTAAAATCAAGCTGGACTCGCCAATTCCCGGCAGGGCTGAGCAGGAGCCCGATTTCTACTATGACCGCCTCTGTGAGGCTGGACTTGCTTTAAAACGCCTTGCGGACAAGACAGCTACAGAAGCTCACCTCTTTGATCAAATTAAGGCTGTTACTATTACTTGTATTAGAGACACAGTGATGATTCTAGATAAGGATTGTAAACCTCTTAGAAACATCATAGTGTGGCTGGATGAAAGAAGAGCCCCACAGGAAATTCAACTTCCTCTGTGGAAGAAGGCACTTTTTGGCTCTATTGGAATGACAGAAGCCATCCACATGATTTACAAAGATGGCTTTTGCAACTGGATAATGCAACAGGAGCCAGAGCTTTGGGAAAAGACCTATAAATTTGTTGTTCTCCCTTCCTATATTAATTATAAGCTCACAGGAAGCTTGAAGGATGGCGCTGCCAACCAAGTTGGACACATTCCATTTGATTATAGAAACCGCTGCTGGATGGAAAAAGGACTGTCTAGGTGTCTTGCAGACATTCCAATGGATAAGCTTGTGGATATTGTCCCTTCCCCAGGTGTGGTGGGCTACATCAACGAGGAAACCAGTTTCCGCTCAGGAATTCCAAAGGGTCTTCCTTTGATATCTACTGGCACAGATAAGGCTTGTGAGGCTTTGGGCCTTTCTGTCACAACAGAAGACAAGGCTGCAATTTCCCTTGGAACGGCCTCCACAATTCAATTTTGTAGTCAGCATTACTTTGAGCCACAGCCCTTCTTGCCGTCTTATCCCGCAGTCATGCCGGACTACTACAACGGCGAGTACCAACTTTACCGCGGGTACTGGATTGTAACGTGGTTTATTAAAAACTTTGCTCAAGAAGAGGTCTCTGAAGCCCAAAGAAGGGGCATTAGGGTAGAAGCAATCCTAGACGAGCACCTCAAGGACATTCCACTTGGTGCAGAAGGTCTAATTCTCACCCCACACTTGGCTCCCGGCAACGGCAACCCCTTTGCAAAAGGCGTCCTGATGGGCCTAACCGACCACCACAACAAATACCATATTTATCGCGCTATAATTGAGGGCATAGACTTTGAGCTCTACCACGCCATGCTTAGAATGCAAAAGCGCTCCGGCCAAAACATCAAACAGCTCTACATAGCTGGTGGCGGCTCCGTATGCAATACCGTAGTCCAGATTTGTGCCGATATTTTTGGTCTTCCCGTCAAGAGAATCCAGACTCACGAGGCTTCTGGAATAGGCTCGTCTTTAGCAGCTTTTGTTGCTTTGGGAGAGTTTAAGGACTACGAGGAAGCTGTAGCCTCAATGGTACACGACAAGGATGTCTTTACACCAAATGAAGATAACCATAAAAAATATATGCAAATCTACAATGATGTCTACAAGCACATTGAGAAGGATAATACTAGGTTATTCAAGAAAATCAGAAGAATAAATTAAAACTTATATTCTTTGGCTTCTCTTTTACTCTGGCGGTCTAGGTCTCGCTCTTTAATGGCGTCCCGCTTGTCGTGAAGGGCTTTACCTCTACAGAGGGAAACCTGAACTTTTACCAAGTTGCCTTTCAGATAAACCTTTGTAGGTATGAGAGTTAAACCTTTTTCTTCAACTTTACGCTTAAGTCTCTTTATTTCCTGTTTGTGTACTAAAAGGCGTCTGTTACGCTCTGGATTATGGTTGAAGATGGAACCTTTGTCGTAAGGTTGAATGGTAAAGCCTACCAGCCAAAGCTCGCCGTTATCAATTTTGATGTAGGCGTCAACAAAGGAGAATTTTCCAGCTCTGAGGGATTTTACCTCAGTTCCTGCAAGGGAAATTCCAGCTTCCAAATCCTCTAATACCGAGTAGTTAAAATAGGCTTTTTTATTGACCTGTAAAGTCTTTATTTCTTTTTTCTTTTCTTCCATTTTTAATTCCAAACAATTCTAAAGCCCATGTAATCAGAACAAAGGCTTCTATAGGTGGTTCCAACACTGTAGGCGTTAATTTCACTTGCCGTGTTAACATAGGAGCCACCTTTAACAATCATTGAAGCCTGAACCTCAAGAGCTTCAAGTACTTTTACTGCCTGCTCTGCCTCTGAAGCTGAAATTAGGCGAGAAAGTGGGATATAAGGGGTGTTAGTAAATTCCCAAAGTCCACCTAACAGGGCACTTGGAGCGCTTTCATTTACGCTTGGCATGAGCGATTTCTGAAAACCGCCTTCAGAATCTGAAAGGGTGGCAGCAATCCACTGATTTTCTGTTGGTAAGCTTACGTTCTTTCCAGTTTTTTCACTGAGCCAAGAGCAGAAGGCTTGGGCTGCGTACCAGCTGATATTTCTTACCGGACGGTTTGAGGCTACCGTCATTGAAAGGGTTACTCCATCTAGATAGTAATCATCAACAAGGCCTTGCTCTATAAGACTTTCCTTGTTTGAAAGACCCCAATCTGGATTCTCATTTACAAAGTAGGCCCACATGTTCTCTGTTATGCAAAGACTAGAGATATTAAAGCTTTGTGTGGTGACGTTTTGGCCGGCTTCTTTAACCTGTGGGTAGGTGCTTTCAACTTCATTTCCATTTGAGAAAGTAACCTGTGGAATTGTAAAGCCTTCAATTTTAAAAACTCCGGCATCCAAAGTGGTGGCTTTTGCTGTGATTATTTGATTTTCCTCCTGTGCAACGCCAACTGTGGAGGAACTTTCTTCAAATAGCTTTGAAGCATCTAAAGTAAGGTTCAAACCTAGAATTTCCAGGGCTTCTTTGGCATCCTCATACATCTCTTGAGTTGAGATGAAGAGTAGAGCGGTTTCAAAGGCTTGGGTCTGGTTTTCGTAGCAGGAACCCTTTATGCACTTTGCATAAGTAGTGAAGATTGGGGAGTATCGGTGTACCTCGTCATACTCTAGGATTGCAGAGTAGAGGTTTGCTTCTTCAAGTAGTTCTTTGGATAGCGCGGTGAAGGCTTCTTTGGTAAGAGTGGCTGAGCTTGCGACTTTCTGGGTGCGCGGGAAGAGCCAGTTAAAGAAGAAAGGATGGCCTATTTTGAGGGTAAAGCTATCAATTTCATAGCCATTTACCTGATATGAGACATTGTGAGTGCCGCTTTCAACTCTTCTTGTAAAAGGAGTTCCTCCGGCATATTCGCCGTCAATATACACGGCTGCGTTGTAGGCTGCACTTGTAAAAGTGACGCGTTTTGAACCGTTGATGAGGTCCGGAAGTACGCCTACAAAAAACAAAATTAACAGGATTGCTAAGGCGTAGGCTATGGTTAACCAAAGGCCGGGTTTAAGGCCAAACAGAGGTTTTATTTTTACAGGCTCAACCTGTGGAAGTTCTTGCTTTTTTTTCATGCCTTAAAGCTAACTTTATTACTCGTTATTGTCAACTTAATGCTTTATTAATATACTTTAGACTATGGATGCATTTTTTGACGCTGTTCAGAATTGGACAGAAAAATATTTAACAAAAAGAAAGGCCCTAAAACAGGCTAAAAAAAATAAAAAACGTACTTTCTGGGGTGAGGTTCTTGATTGGATTGATGCAATTGTTTTTGCAGTTGTGGTTGTTCTTTTAATCAACCAGTTCTTGTTTCAGTTCTTTATTATTCCGTCTCCGTCTATGCTCAATACCTTGCTGGTGGGAGACCGCGTTATGGTTTCAAAGCTCACTTATGGACTTGAGCTTTACCCTGAAGGCCCAAAAATTCTTAATGCACGACAGCCGGATAGGGATGAAATAATTACCTTCTACAATCCTCAGTATGAGAGTAAAGGTCCTGTATTTAGTCTTTTAAGTACAATAATTTACATGGGAACTTTCTCCCTTGTTAACATTGATGTTGATGAGGAAGGAAACATGAGAGAAAAGCTTCTTGTAAAGCGTGCTGCCGGTGTTGCCGGAGATACCATTACCTTCAGAGACGGAGATGCCTACATCAAGGCCTCCGGTACCGGTGAATATGTCTTGGAAGCTACCTTTAGAGAAGAAAATGGTCTAAGTACAGCTCCTCACAGAACAATTGAGAAGAGTACTTATGTTGGTTATAACGCCCTTGGAAGAATAAACGGACTTTACAACGGCGGGGTTAGCACAAGCCAGCTGCCTAAGCATCTACTGGAGGACCAGAAAACTATTGATGAAAGCGCATCGTTTACAGACCAGTACGGTTACAACAAGAACGTGGCAATTGGTCTTATGATGGCTAATCCTGCAAGCGATGATGCTAGAAGCGAGTGGGCTAAACTGGAAGTAGGCATGTACGTCCCAGAGGGCTGTGTTCTTCCGCTAGGCGATAACCGTGATAACTCCAGCGATGGCCGATACTTTGGCCCGGTTTCGGTTGATAGTATTAATGGTTATGTTGCTTCCACAATTTGGCCTCTAAACAGAATTGGTTCACTTTTAGGGAAATGATAGAATTCCTAGAAGCCTTTGATTTTCAAAAACCTCTTTCTCTCTACATCCATGTCCCATTTTGCGAGTCTAAGTGCAGTTATTGCGCCTTCTATTCAATTCCAGACCATAATTTTGAGCTAAAAGAGCTTTACGTAAAGAGACTGCTCAGAGAGCTTAACGCTGTCGTTAATTGCATGAATGGTAGGCCTTTTGAAACCGCTTATATTGGTGGCGGAAATCCGGCTTGTCTTGGGCTTGAGAAGCTGGATGAGATTGCAAATATAGTCTGCAGAAATTGTAGACCAAAAGAGTTTACCGTTGAGATGAATCCTGATAGCTTAACTTCAGATATTTTAAGTACTTATAGCCCTTTTAATGGTGGGTTTACCCGCCTTTCTTTGGGTATCCAAAGTCTTTCAGAGCAGGCTCTAACTTTTCTTGGCCGTAATGCTACTTTAAAACAAACCTACAAGGGGCTTGAACTTTCCCAAAATCTTCAGCAATACACCGGCTGTGAGCTAAGTTATGATTTAATTACCTGTCTTGGCTCCTGGCATGATCCACTTAAGGATGTAAAAGAGTTGACAGGCAATTTCCCAACAAATCATTTGAGTGTCTATGCTCTGACGCTGGAAGAAGGGACTCTTATGTTTAAGAGAAATCCAGTTTTGCCTGATTCGGATGAGCAATATGAGATTTTAAGTAAGGTTTGGGCCTATCTTGAAAAGAAAGGCTTTGAGCATTATGAGGTTTCCAACTTTGCCAAAAATGGTAAAAGAGGGCTTCATAACTGCAGATATTGGGCCTATCAACCCTATTTGGGGCTTGGTCCGGGTGCGGCTTCCACAGCTAGGAAGGGAGAGAAAGTAACTAGGTTTAATGTAGAAAAATCGGTTTTGGAGTATGTGAAGGGCGCGGAGTTTGAGGGCTTTGAGGCAGAGCATCTGAGCCGGATTGAGGTGTTGGAGGAGCTGGTGCTGATGGGCCTAAGGTATAAGGGGGGCCTTGATTTGACTCGGGTTAGGGACGAGTTTGGGGTAAAGGGGGCGCTGGAAGCGGAATATAAGCTTTCCGGATTTGTGCGAAAGGGCGATTTTTTGGTGCCTACGGACGAGGGGCTGATGATTGCGGATTACGCTGCGCAGAAGGTAATTGAAATATTGATGAAGATATGCTAAATTCTTTCTGTTATACGCAACACTTATTATTAAGAGGTTAATATGTCAGGTCATAGCAAATGGGCTACAATCAAACACAAGAAAGGCATTGCTGACCAGAAGCGTGGACAGAAGTTCACAAAGCTGATCAAGGAAATTAGCGTCGCTGCAAAGATGGGCGGAGCTGATCCAGATACAAATGCCGCACTTAGAACTGCTATCCTTAAGGCTCGTGCAGAGAACATGCCTAAGGACAACATTGAAAGAGCAATTAAGAAAGGTTCTGGTGAAATGGGTAACACCGTTTTTATGGAACTTACCTATGAAGGATATGCACCTGGTGGAGTAGCCATTATTGTTGATACCTTGACAGACAACAAGAACAGAACTGCTGCAGATGTCAGAAGCACCCTTACAAAGCTTGGTGGATCTCTTGGTTCTTCCGGTTGTGTTTCTTACATGTTCCAGACAAAGGGCGTAATTACTTATGATGCAAGTAAGTACACTGAAGATGAGATTTTCACAGCTGCTTTGGAAAATGGCGCAGAAGATGTTGTCAATGAAGATGGAACTATTGAAGTAACTACAGCTCCTGCTGATTTTGGTGCTGTTCTTGAAGCTATGCAGGCTGCTGGCTTTGAGCAGGAAAGTGCTGATATCAACAAGATTGCTGATACCACAGTTACTTTGGAAAAGGAGAAGGCTCAGAAGGTCATGAACATTGTTGAAAGACTTGAAGATCTTGATGATGTTCAGCAGGTTTCTACAAACCTTGATCTTCCTGAGGATTTCTACGAAGAGTAATAGCTATGATTATACTGGGCATTGATCCAGGACTTGCTAACACAGGCTGGGGCGTAGTCGATTTTGTCGGCCAGAAGTTCCGGCCTGTTTGTTTTGGAGTGATTAACACAGATCCAAAGGCCAAGCTGGAAGATAGAATTGCATTGATTGCGGATTCCTTAGGGGAGGTGGTTGAAAAATATCAGGCTACCCACGTCTCTATTGAAGATATCTACTTTGCTAAAAACGAGGTATCGGCAATAGGCGTTGCAAAGGTAATTGGAGCTGCAACGTATAAAATGCATCAGCTAGGCGTCCCGGTAACTATGTTCACGCCACTTCAAATCAAGATAGCCATAACCGGCTACGGCAGGGCGGAAAAAAAGCAGGTTCAGGAAATGTGTCGCATACTTCTTGGCCTAGATAAAATCCCACGGCCCGATCACGCCGCCGATGCCCTGGCGGCAGCCGTCTGCTGGGGTAATACAAGTACAACTCAGGGGAGGCTTGGAATAATTAAATGATAAATGCAATTCTTGGACAGTTGGTTTACGCTGGTGCTCAGACGGCAATTATTCTTGGTGGTAGTGTGGAGTTTGAACTTGTGGTTTCATCTCAAACTGCAACAAGGCTTTCCAACCTTCAAGGTTCTGAACGCAACAATGTAAGAGTTCTTACTTGGTTGCAGCACAGAGAAGATGGAATGACGCTTTTTGGGTTCTTGGAGGAAGAAGAGCGTAGGTTATTTCTTGAATTAATTAAAGTTAACGGTATTGGTCCCAAACAGGCCATGAAGATTCTCTCAGGCGTTCGCGTTAAGGATTTCATCAGGGCTCTAGATCAAAGTGATCTTTCCTTTTTGTCAAAGATTCCAGGTCTTGGAGCTAAGACTTCCCAAAAAATTATTTTGGCCTTGCGTGACACTTTGGTCTTTACAGAAGAAGCCTCTAAGCCTCAGAATGTTGTAAGTGGTAATTCTAAGAAGTATCAGGATATAATTGATGCTCTAGTTGAGATGGGCTACGACAAGAAAAAGGTTTTGGATACGGTTGCAAATCTTCTTAAGGATAACGAGGAATTTGTTGCTAAGCATGAACATAGCGCCGTGGAAGAATGGCTTTTCAGAAAGGCCATTGTGGCTTTAAGCTGAGTTGGAGGACTAAATGGACGACGTTGATTTTCTTCAAAGCACTTCTGTGGTTTCAACCGGCTATCAGGATACAGATGCCCAGGAAAACATTCTAAGACCAAAATTATTGGCAGATTTCCAGGGTCAGAAAAAAATTAAGGAAAATCTTAGTGTTTTTATCAAAGCCGCCCGCGAGCGTGGGGAGGCCTTGGACCATGTTTTCTTAATAGGCCCTCCAGGTCTTGGAAAGACAACTCTTGCTTCTATTGTCGCCAATGAGATGGGCTCTGAAATAAGAATGACCAGTGCTCCTGCTTTGGATAAACCAAAAGATCTTGCCGGAATTCTTACAAATGTCACAGAAAATTCGGTCTTCTTTATTGATGAAATTCATAGATTAAAGCCAGCTTTGGAAGAGATGCTCTACATTGCCATGGAAGATTTTGAGATTGACTGGGTGATAGGGCAGGGGCCAAGTGCCAGAACTATGAGAATTCCAATTCCTCATTTTACATTAATTGGTGCTACAACTAAGGCAGGCATGGTTAGTTCTCCACTTCAGACAAGATTTGGAATCAACTGCCGTATTGAGTTCTACAATGAAGAAGAACTTGGCCAGATTATCAAGCGCAGTGCATCAATTATCAATGTTCCAATTGAAGATGAGGCAGTTGGCCTTTTGGCAAAGTGTTCCCGAGGAACGCCAAGAATTGCAAACAGACTTTTAAGAAGATTCAGAGACTTTGCTGAAGTTACCTCTGACGGGGTGATAACTCCTGATGTCGTCTACAAAAGCATTAAAAATTTAGGAATAGATTTAAACGGCCTTGAAGACCAAGACCGCAACATATTGCGTACCATAATTGAGTTCTACGGTGGAGGTCCTGTTGGAGCCGATACCCTTTGTATTTCCGTAGGTGAAGCTATTGAATCTTTGGAAGATTTCTATGAGCCTTATTTGATTCAAAAAGGTTATCTAAAACGCACTCCGCGTGGAAGAATGGTTACTTCTAAAGCCTATGAATTACTTGGTCTAGAAGATAAAATGACGGCAAGTAATATTTTTAAAGCTCAGGATGCTCAAGGCACGCTGTTTGATTAATGTTGATTAAGAATTAAGGATTTTCTAATGAAAATAAGTGATTTTACTTTTGATTTACCTCAGGAGCTTATTGCTCAAACTCCGGTAGAAAGGCGTGGAGATGACAGACTTTTAGTCATTGATAGAAAAACAGGAGAGTACACGGATTCCATGGTAAGAGAATTTCCCTCTTACGTAGAAGCCGGTAGCCTTGTTGTTGTCAACGATACTCGGGTCAGAAAAGCCCGTGTTTTTGGTATTTCAGAGACCGGTGGAAAGGTAGAATTTTTGTTCACCGGTGCCCTTGGCCCAGACCGATGGCAGGCCATGGTTTCCAAAAGCAAGAAGCAAAGACCTGGTAAATCCTATTCCTTCTTTGACGCTAACAATGTCCTATTTTGCCACGGCTGCATTGAAAGTGACGTTGATGATGCAGATTCAGGCTCTTCTTTGAAGATTATCAAGTTTGATAAAGCCATTGACGAGAGCTTCTTTTTAACTTGCGGGCACGTTCCTCTTCCACCTTACATCAAGCGTGAAGATGACTTTAATGATGAAAACCGATACCAAACAATCTTTGCAAACGAATGTGGCTCCATGGCCTCTCCTACGGCAGGACTTCATTTCACTCCAGAGATTGTAAAAGAGCTTGAAGAGAAGGGTTGTGAGGTACTTCACATTACTCTTCATGTTGGCATGGGCACGTTCCTCCCTGTCAGAACGGAGAACTTGGAAGACCATGTTATGCACACAGAAAGCTACCACGTCAGTGAAGAAGTTGCCCAGAAGATAAATGCCGCTAAGGCTCAGGGTAAGAAGATTGTTGCAATTGGCACTACCAGCGTCAGAACCCTAGAAAGCGCTGTAAACAGGGAGACTGGACTTCTTGAAGCTAAAACAGCTGCTACGAACCTTTTTATTACCCCTGGCTTTGAATTTAAGATTGTTGACCAGATGCTTACTAATTTCCATACCCCAGAGTCTACTCTGTTGGTGTTGGTTTCTGCTTTTGCTGGGCGTGAGCATATTCTAAAGGCTTACCAACATGCGGTAGAGCAGAGATATAGATTTTTTAGCTACGGGGATGCCACATTTTTAAAGTGATTTTTGTGGCAGTCTCCAGTTTTATGGTGTAGAATTATTGTGTTTTTCATTTAGACAAGTTTTGATTAACTCTAAGGAGGACAAAAGTGAAAAATTCAAAGAAACTTTTTGCTGTGCTCTTGGTTGTTGTCTTAGCTGTTTCAGCAGTTTTTGCTCAGTCAATCACAGAAGTCACACATGGTGAACTTTACGGCAAGACCGTTATTCTCCATTCAAATGATGTCCATGGAGCAATTGAAGGCTATGCAAAGATGGCTGCTCTTAAGGCAGAGTATGAAGCTAAAGAAGCTAACGTCATTCTTATTGACGCTGGTGACTACAGCCAGGGTACAACTTATGTAAGTACTACAAAGGGTTATGACGCAATCACAATGATGAACGCTGTTGGTTATGATGTCATCACTCTTGGAAACCATGAGTTTGACTATGGTTTTGATCAGCTTGTTTCTAACCTTTCTGATTCCAGCTCTCTAGTTCTTTGTTCTAACCTCTACAAGGATGGAAGTCCAGTTGCTAACCCATGTGCAGTTCTCACCTTGGACAGTGGCATGAAGGTTGGTTTCTTCTCTCTCCTTACTCCAGAGACACAGACAAAGTCAAACCCAGCTTTGATTCAGGGCCTTGATTTCATTGGTGGTGAAGATATGTACAATCTTGCACAGGAGTACATCAATACTCTTATGCTGAATGACTGCACAACAATCATTTGTATTGCACACCTTGGCGTAGATGCTTCTTCTGAGCCAAACACCTCTTATGATGTCTGGAACAACATTCACGACTTGGATTTCATGATTGATGCTCACTCACACACAGTTATGACCAACTGGGACGGAGCTCCAATTCAGTCAACAGGTACAGCTTTTGCTAACATTGGTGTTATTGTTATTGATGACGAGTCTGGCATGATTGAAGATCACTATCTTGTTGACACAACAACAATTGAAGGTGATGCTGAAGTTGCTGCTGCAGCTCAGACCATCATTGACAGAGTCAATGCAGAGTATGACATTAAGTTTGCTGTTTCTGAAGTTGAGCTCAACGGTAGCAAGGCTCCTGGTAACAGAACTCAGGAAACCAACAATGGTGACATTATCACGGATGCAATGCTTTGGACTATTACAAAGGATCCAAGTGGTATTGAAGTTCCTGTTGAGAATATTGTTGCTGTTACAAACGGTGGTGGTATCAGAGCAAAGATTTCTGTTGGTGATGTCACAAAGAAAGATGTCAACACAGTTCTTCCATTTGGTAACACAGTAGCTGTTGTTTATGTAAAGGGTTCAGAGCTTCTTGAGGCTCTTGAAGCTTCAACCTATTGCACTCCAGAGTCTCTTGGTGGCTTCCCTCAGGTTTCTGGTATTGATTTCACAATTGATACTACAAAGGCTTATGACAAGAATGATGAGACCTATCCAGGTTCAACTTATTATGGTCCAAAGTCAATCAACCGTGTAACCATCAATAGCATCAACGGCAATGCCTTTGATCCAGAAGCAACTTATGCAGTTATTACAAATAACTTTGTTGCAGCTGGTGGTGATACCTACTATGCCTTTGCAAGTGCTTCTTCCCAGTTTGACACAGGCCTTCCTCTTGATGAAGTCTTGATGGACTACATCACAGAAGTTCTTGGTGGTGTCATTGGTTCAGCCTATGCAGAGCCACAGGGCAGAATTCATATCATCTAATTTTAAATAGTTAGATTTATAGGGCTGTTGCAGAAGACAAAACGTCTGAGGTGACAGCCTTTTTTATTGGTAAAATCCTTCAGCTGGGTGGGAGCCATCTTGGCAGGAGTAACGGAAAGTTTTAGCATAGGGGAGTGTTTTTGAAAAAGGAAAGTAATAAAAAATCCAAGATTTTTCGCCACGACGAATACTTTGTTACCGTATGCATTTTTTTAGTAATGATGGTGGTTATTCTTGCTGTATTTTTTACAGTAACGTATGCAGCAAAGTTGTCTGCGGTGCAAAGTAGCGTTGACAATGTCTCAGAGTATATGGTGGCTTCTTATACTCGATATATAGACGAAATAAATACCGTATCTAAGCAGACCTTTATATCTGAAGATATGATGGCATGTCAGGACAGCTACCTAGTAGACGGAAATAACGATTCTTTGTATTCCCACGTTGCAAAACAGTTTGAAGTATATAACTCCTCTCTTATTGTTGGCATGGGGTACATCCCATTTGAATCTGACGGATATGCTTGTCAGGATATAGTTTACAGTAAAGTAGCGGTTTGGAAGGAATTACTACCAGATACAATTGCAATGGTTGGTATCTTTGTTGTAGTTCTTGTGCTATTTTCTTTTTTTTACAAACGCACTCACGATAAATACACTAGCTCTTTTGTATATCTTATAGAGCAATTTCAAAGCATTGACGCTAAAACAGATCTTACTCCTATAGCTCTTACTAAAGATGAGGAGAACGTTAATCAAGTAATTGCAACCTACAATCACATGGTGTCAAACGTTCTTGCTGAAAGAATTAAAAACGAAACGCTATCTGAGGAAAACAGACAGATTGAATTACAACGGCTTTACCAGCAAATAAATAAGCATTTTGTAATTAATGTACTGACCGTTGCGCACTCGTTGATTGTGTTGGATAAGCGCGACAAAGCAAACGACTGCATTGAAAATCTTGCAGATTTTTTACGGTATTCTTTGTCTATAAACGTTACAGAAGTACCCTTGCAAGATGAAATAGCTTCAGTTTTAAGCTATATAAATCTGCAAAAGTTGCGTTTTCCAAACGTCGAGTTTTCTTCTTCTGTAAGTGGAAGGGTGGACGACGTTGTTGTTCCAAAGTTTATAATTCAACCGCTTGTAGAAAACGCCTATGTGCATGGCATAAAAAACAAAAATGGGTCAATTGATTTGATTGTCCAACGTACTGAAGACAAATTGACTATAAAGGTTGTTAATAGTGCTTTGGAGATTGATGCAAAGCAACTTGAGGAAGTAAATAAAAGAATGCTGGAAGCTACAACTACAGAACATTTCTCTGAAGATGGTCATGGAATAGCGCTCAAAAACATTCGGAAACGTTTACAGTTGAAGTTTGCTTTTGCAAAAGTGTTATGGCTTCAAGGTGGTTGGCAGCAATACAAATCCTATTGCGGCTCTGGAGGATATAAACAGCTTAAAGCCGGATTTAATTTTTTCCGATATTCAAATGGATGAAATGTCAGGATTAAAGATGGTTTCCTTGATAGAGTACCCTGCAAACGTAGTGTTTTTTAGTGCCTATGATAGATTTGAGTATGTGGTAGACGCTATCAAATTGAAAGCGTTGAACTATCTAAAAAAGCCACCAAAAAAATCGGAACTTGTTCAGATAGTAAAGGAAGTGCGCAATAGGGAAATAGAACGATTTAATTCAAGGGTTTTTAGACTTACTAGTCGCAGTGACATAAATGATGATTCTAAAACAGAGTTGAAACGGCTATTTGAAAATTCCAGGCTATTGCCCAAGACGGATTATCGCTTGGTGGCTGTCTATGGAGATAGAATTTCTCAGAGCTTTATTGAAGAGCTAAATTTGGTGTCCTCCTATGTGCATAAACTGTATGAAGATAGCAATATGTACATTGCAGTAGCCTATAATCTAAATGTTCAAGGTATTAAAAACACCACAAATCTTGATGGTGCTAATGTAGCTATCAGTGTTAATTTGCATAATTACAATGAGATATATGATACATTACGTAGAATTAGGATTAATTCCAAAATGTATTTTTTCAACAAGAAAGATACAGTCCTAGTGGTGGATGAATTTAGCAGTGTCGCAGATGTACAAATGCTGGTCAGCTGTTATCTGATTCGGCGTTGGATATTTATGACGATTATAAGGGGATGATGGACGACATTTGCTCGTACTTTGTGGAAAACGAAGAGAATGGATTTGCAGAGGAAGTGATTTATAGCATTGTGGAAGAGATGAAAAGCAATGTTGGAGCAAGGTTGTCTTTGTCTACGTTCTCTAAAAAATACAATTATAATACTGCTTATCTTTCAATGGTTTTCAAGCGAACTATGGGTATGTCCTTTACGAGCTATCTGACAAAGCTTAAAATGGACTATGCTAAGATGTTGATGGTTACTCAGCCTAAACTCCTAATTAAAAACATTGCGAATGAAGTAGGTTATTACGATTATTATCATTTTTCAAAAATGTTCAAAAAATTTGTTGGTTGTTCTCCAACAGATTTTCGCGAGGATAATAAGTAAAAGATTTATTTAGGATTGCGCATTTGCTAAAAAACGCCTTATGATTGACCTGTTATGAGAAGTGAAGAGTTAAAAAACGAAGTTTACATTACCGGCCATAGGAACCCAGATTTAGATAGTTTATGTTCAGCCTATGCTTATGCTGTTTTAAAGGGTTCCATTGATAGAATTCATGATTACAAGGCTGTGCGCTGTGGCCATCTTTCTGACAGTGTTCAGGCACAGGTGGATAAGCTTGGCCTTCCAGCTCTCCCATACATGAGAGATGTTCACCCTAAAGTTGGGGACGTTATGAGAGTGGGTGAGCCTGTATTGGACTGCAATGCCCCAATCTTTGAGCTGGTTTCAATATATAACAGGACAAAACCATCGGCTGTAGCTATATTTGACGGGGACAGGTTTAGAGGACTTTTGAGCATTGACGATATCACGTCGTGGTTTTTGCGCGACAACTCGGAAGGCTATCCACGCTATCCCTTCAGAGCAGAAAACTTTGGCAAGGTTATCCCCGGCTATTACGTCCAGCTAGGTACGCCCGCCCAGTTCTCTGCCTCCATTAGAGCCGATGCCCAGCGTTTTTACGACGCCAGTACCGAGATGCTTTTGATGCACTATGACGACGAGGCTTTCAAGCGCGCCATCCAGGCTAAGGTGCCAGCGATAATCGTTATTGACCTTCCTAGTGAAAAAAAGTTGGCCTTAGACGGCTATCAGGGCACCGTTTACGTTTCAAATGAGGGCATGGCTGAGACTTTGCGCAAGCTTAGAATGGCGCCTGCTGTGTCTACAGTGCTGGGAACTCAGGGCCCAATTTTGCAGATAAATGACCTTTTTGATGCAGCCAAAGAGCAACTTACTTCTTCCAAGTTAAGAGGCCTGCCGGTGTTTGACGGAGACAACTATGCAGGCTTTGTTACTCGTAGATGCTTTTTGAAAAAACCTAAATACAGCGTAATTTTGGTGGACCATAACGAGCACGACCAGAGTATTAGAGGCGTTGAGACTGCGGAAATTAAGGAAATCATTGACCACCACAGGCTGGATGCTCCAAAGACAGATTTGCCAATTTTCATTGATTCGGAGCCACTTGGAAGTACCTGTACCATCATTTATCAGCTTTTTTTGAGAAATAGTGTTGTACCAGATAAGCTTACTTCAAAGGTTTTGCTTGCCGGAATTCTTTCAGATACCATCATTTTAAAGAGTCCAACAACTACGGGAATAGATATATGGTCGGCCGAGCGGCTTGCTCCAATGAGCGGGGTGTCAAATCTTGAAGAGTTTGGAAAATCTCTGTTTAGCAACGTTGGTAGCCTTGCCACTAGGGATGCTGAGACGGTTATTACCAGTGATTTTAAGACTTACAAAGAAGCAAACATTAGCATTGGTATTGGGCAGTGTGAAGTTCCAACACTGCAGGATGTTAATAGTTATAAAGATGTGTATCTTAATGCACTGGAAAAAGTTAAGAAGCTTAATAATCTGGATTGGGTTATGCTCATGATAACAGATGTTCTCAAGGGAAAGAGTTTGTTGCTGTCCTCTAAGTATCCGTATGAAAGTAAGCTCTCTTATGAAGTTCTCTGTGACCATGTCTATGATATGCAGGACACCCTTTCAAGAAAGAAACAGTTACTTCCAGAAATTATTCATGTTCTGAATATGTGATTTGAAATGTGGATTAATATGTGGATTAATATGTGACTCTTGCATAAGGGGTATTAAAAACCTTTTATTCTCACAGTTTGTAAAAGTGTGTAATCTCTCCCGTGTTTTGGAGGAATTTTACAGATGAAAGAATCTAAAAGGGTTTTGATTGACAGTGTTGAAGCTCTTGAGAAGGCCTTAGTAAAGGTTAGGGCAGCACAGAAAATTTATTCTACTTACACTCAAGAACAGGTAGATAAGATTTTCCTTGCAGCAGCAATTGCTGCAAATAAGGCAAGAATTACACTTGCAAAGATGGCCGTTGAAGAAACTGGCATGGGCGTGGTTGAAGATAAGGTTATCAAGAACAACTATGCTGCCGAGCATATCTATAATGCTTATAGAAACGTTAAAACCTGTGGTGTCATTGAAGAAGATAAAGCCTACGGGGTGACTAAAATTGCAGAGCCAGTTGGCATTGTTGCTGCTGTCATCCCAACAACAAATCCAACCTCTACGGCAATATTTAAGTGCCTTTTGGCCCTAAAAACTAGAAATGCTATTGTAATTAGCCCCCACCCAAGGGCAAAGCACTCAACAATTGAGGCTGCAAAGATTGTTCTTCAGGCAGCAGTTGAAGCAGGCGCTCCAGAGAACATTATAGATTGGATTGATGTTCCAAGTTTGGATTTAACCAATTTAATTATGAGAGAGTCAGACTTGATTCTTGCTACCGGAGGTCCTGGCATGGTTAAATCGGCCTATTCGTCAGGAAAACCTGCAGTTGGAGTAGGGCCTGGAAATACTCCAGCCATCATTGACGATTCAGCAGACCTTGTTCTTGCGGTAAGCTCCATTATTCACTCAAAGACCTTTGATAACGGCATGATTTGCGCCTCCGAGCAATCTGTGATTGTACACAAAAAAGTGTATGACGCAGTAAAGAAAGAATTTAAGGCTAGAGGTTGCTATTTCCTTAATGCGGAAGAAATTGACAAGGTTAGAAAAACAATTCTCATCAATGGTTCTCTTAATGCAAAGATTGTAGGCCAGAGGGCTGTTAAGATTGCAGAGCTTTCTGGAATCAAGGTGCCTGAAATTACAAAGATTCTCATTGGAGAAGTTGAAAGTGTAGACCTTTCAGAAGAATTTGCCCACGAAAAACTCTCCCCTGTTCTTGCAATGTACAAGGCCAAAGACATTGAAGATGCCTTTGATAAGGCTCAGCACCTTATTTCAGATGGCGGTTACGGTCATACGTCTTCAATTTACCTTGATGCCGTCACACAGCGAGACAAACTAGAAGAATTCCAGAGCAGAATGAAAACTTGCAGAATCTTGGTAAATACCCCTTCCTCTCAGGGGGGAATTGGAGATCTCTACAACTTCAAACTTAGACCATCGCTTACACTTGGCTGTGGTTCCTGGGGTGGAAACAGCGTAAGCGAGAACGTTGGAGTTAAGCATCTTCTTAATATCAAAACAGTTGCAGAGAGGAGAGAAAACATGCTGTGGTTCAGAGCACCAGAAAAAGTTTACATTAAAAAGGGCTGCCTCCCAGTTGCACTGGACGAGCTTAAGACCGTCATGGGTAAGAAGCGCTGCTTCATTGTCACAGACAGTTTCCTTTACAAAAACGGCTACACAAAGCCAATTACCGACAAATTAGATGAGATGGACATTGTTCACGAAACGTTCTTTGATGTAGAGCCAGATCCAACCCTTTCCTGCGCAAAGCGGGGTGCTGCCCAAATGACGGCCTTCCAGCCAGACTGCATCATAGCTCTTGGTGGCGGTTCTGCAATGGACGCTGGTAAAATCATGTGGGTGCTTTACGAGCATCCGGAAGCAGACTTCCTTGACATGGCTATGCGTTTCATTGATATCAGAAAGCGTGTTTACACCTTCCCAAAGATGGGCCAGAAGGCTTACTTCATTGCCGTCTCCACGTCAGCTGGTACCGGAAGCGAAGTCACGCCGTTTGCAGTCATCACAGACGAGACCACAGGCGTCAAATACCCGCTTGCGGACTACCAGCTTCTGCCTAAAATGGCCATAATTGATACAGATCTCCACATGACAGCCCCACGAGGCCTCACCGCCGCCTCCGGAATTGACGCCGTAACCCACGCGCTTGAAGCCTACGCCTCCGTCATGGCCACCGATTATACCGATGCCCTGGCCCTTCAGGCCCTAAAGACTATCTTTGAATACCTTCCAAGAGCCTACGACAATGGCCTTACAGACGTTCAAGCCCGTGAAAAGATGGCTAATGCAGCAACCATGGCAGGTATGGCCTTTGCCAATGCCTTCCTTGGAGTCTGCCACTCAATGGCTCATAAACTTGGCGCTTTCCACCATCTCCCACACGGAGTTGCAAATGCTCTGATGATTGAAGAAGTTCTGCGCTTTAACGCCTCTGAAGTCCCAACCAAGATGGGAACCTTCTCCCAGTATGACCATCCACATACCTTGGCTCGCTACGCAAAGGTTGCCTCAGAGCTTGGCCTTGGCGGCAAGACAGATGAAGAAAAACTTGAAAATCTCATCACAGCAGTCAATAATCTTAAAAAGAGAGTTGGAATTAAGGACACCATCAAGGACTACGGCGTTGATGAAAAGGATTTCTTGGACAGACTTGATGACATGGTAGAGCAGGCCTTTGATGACCAGTGCACCGGCGCCAACCCAAGATATCCGCTTATGAGCGAAATCAAACAAATGTATCTTAACGCATACTATGGCAGGGGGAACGTATGAAACTTGACAATGTAATTGCAACCAGAAAGCACAAAACCATCTACAGAGACGGCAACCTTTGCTACAAAGTCTTTGATAAGAGCTTCTCCAAAGCCGATATTCTTAACGAAGCTCTTAACCAAGCTAGAGTAGAGGAAACTTGGCTTCATATTCCAAAAATCTATGGAGTAATGCCCATTGAAGACGGTCGCTGGGCCATTGTTTATGACTTCATTGAAGGCAAAACCCTTGCCCAACTTATGGAAGAGAACCCAGAGAAGAAAGACAAATACTTAAACAATTTTGTAGATCTTCAAATTAGCATGCACGCTCTAAAGTGCCCCCTTTTAAACAAGCTCAGAGACAAAATGAAGAGAAAGATTACTGAAACAACTCTTTCTGCTACAGTAAAATATGAACTTAAAATGCGCCTTAGTGGTATGCCTAAGCATGTAAAGCTCTGTCACGGAGATTTCAACCCCTCCAACGTCATTATTACCCCAGAAGGCACCCCTTACATCATTGACTGGTCACATGCCACTCAAGGTAATGCCTCTGCAGACGTTGCTAGAACCTATCTTATGTTCTGTCTGTCCGGGGATGAAGACCTGGCCAACAAATATCTAAATCTCTTCTGTGAAAAGAGCGACACCCCTAAGCAGTATGTCCAAAAATGGATGCCTATTGTTGCAGCCTCTCAGAGTGTCAAAGGCAACGAGAAGGAACGTGAGTTCCTGTACCGCTGGGCCGACGTTGTAGAATACGAATAAATTCTTCATCAAAGTTGCCTGTTTGCTATATTTTTATTATTATTAGTGCTGTTGCATTTGTTCTTTCAGTGCAACATCATTGCAAATAAGGAGCATAAAGATATGACAGTAAAACCACTTGGTGAAAGAGTTCTAGTTAAGATGGACAAGCTTGAAGAGAAGACAGCTGGCGGAATCTTCATTCCACAGACTGCTCAGGAAAAGACACAAATTGCAGTTGTAGAAGCAATTGGCGATGATGTTAAGACCGTCAAGGTTGGTCAGAAGGTTCTTCACGACAAGTACAGCGGCACAAACGTTAAGATTGATGGAGAGGAGTATCTTATCCTCAACATTAAAGACGTTCTTGCAGTTATCTGCTAAGTATATTCGCAACCTTTGTACCGTATACTGCGGCGTTGCACTTGGGCCGTACAGCAGAGTACTGTCCCGCGCTGACTTTTTGCCTACGGCACAAATATTTTGGTTAGTTGAAAAGGGCCACCGCAGGGTGGCTCTTTTTTTACTCTGATGCGTTTTCTTGTTCTGCGAGGTACAGGCTCATGGCCAAGGAGGCTAGGTGCCACTTCATGGAATGAAGACCATTTTGCGGATAGAAGACTCGGCAACGGCCATATTTGTAGGGCAGTTCAAAGTGAAGCCCAACTTTGAGGGTTGCTAAGAACACTGCCTGAGGGTCGTCGTGTTCATGAACTTGCTCGCCCTTGAAAGTGCCTTCATAGTCCCAGCCTTCATGAGTGAAGGTTATAACTCCTTTACCTGCCTTGACATAGTTGTCAACTCCAGGCTCGTCATAGCCGTAATCGACTTCTTCAGACAGCTTAAAATCAGGCTTGGCTACCTCTTTTTTCATTTCCTCTAGTTGCCAGTCGTACCACTGCGTGTAGTTTTCAAAACATTTGTCTTTGTTTTTGGCTAAAGCCGTCTGGTTCCATTTGAAGGTAAAATCCTCCTGAATGGTGGCTTTTGCACCACAGCAGGAACAGCTTATGTCGTTTCCCTGAGACGAGATGTTAAACTCTGAACCGCAGATGGGACACTTGTAGAACATAGTGTTAAAACCATCGGCCTTGTCTGCTCCTGGGACGCGGACGTTGTACTGCTTTTGGAATTCAAACTCGTTGTAGGTGAGGCTGGAGGTGATGCGTTCCATAATTTGTTCGCGGGTAAGGGTTTGCACTTCGTCTGCGCTGAGAATTAGGCGCGTGTCAATGTGAACTAGGCCTCTATGTGGTTTTGCGGACCACTTTGCGTTGCCAAGTCCGGCGCCTTGGATTTTGCTGGCGTAGACGGGCACTTTGAGGAACTTAATCATTTTGGCTATGGCAGGCGATATGTAGCCAAGGTGTCCGCTGGAGTAGACGGTGCCTTCTGGGGCAATGTAGACTACTCCTTTTTTGTCTCTGATCACATATCTAATTTTTTTCAGCGACTCAAGATCCGTTGTAAACTGATACTTTGGAATGGCTCCAATTTGCTTGAGCCAGAAGGCGAGCTTTTTGAAGGTGAACCAGTGGTAGGTGCCCAAAAAGGAGATTCTGGCAGGTTTCACGGCGCCGGCTATGAACTTGTAGTCTGCATTTGAAGTGTGGTTGCTGATTAAAAGAGCAGGGCCTTTGACTTTTTCCCCTGAAGCATGGACGTTGTACTGGATTTTGTTAGCTATGCCAAGATACAGTCTTGCACCCCAGTAGAGTACTGGATTTGGACGCTTTTGCAATACTGGACTTTTAGCTGGTTTTTTATCGTCTGACATGATTAAGTTTGCCCCTTAAGTCCACTCGTTCAGAAGGGCTGCAATTTCTTCATAGTTTTTGGTATCGGCCTGTGTATGAGTACTCCTGGACTCATATACTTTTTGAGCGTACATTAGGATAACAACAGCCTCTTGGCGGTCTGACATAGCAGAATATTGCGTTTTTGTCCAAATTGGGCTACTGTTTGCACCTTCTGAGCCTTCATAGTATTTGTACTTTTCAATGTTGCTGGAGTTCTCTTTGTCCCACTTTTTCTGCATTTTAGCAAACTCTGAGGCTCTCTTCTTTGCATTCCAGTTTCTAGCCCAAAGGGTCTCTGCAAGTTGCTTGTAGGTGCCGCCATAGATGACATTTTTGGGAATGGTTTCACAGGCAAGACGGCCGTAGCTGATTGCATAATTTCTGTTTCCAAAACTGATGGGGCTACCAGGGAGGGATTCAAATAGGACGGCTAGGATGTACCAAGCTTCTGAGCTGTCAAGGCAATTTAGGGTGTCTGTGAGATAGACCATGTCTTCGTACATTGGTTTGGCTTTTGCAAGGGAGTCTAAAACGCCTTTGGTCTGGCCCCAGCGTCCAATGTTCGAGCATTTCCAGAGATAGCCTTGTGGAGTAGGGTTTGCTGCAATTGAATCTAGGGCGTACTGTTCTCCTTCTTCGTAGATTGCAAAGCGTGCGCTCTTATTGCTCTTGTCAATGGCATCTCCTAGGTCAACGCATACTCGGGATAGGCGCCATAGGACCTCTGCTTTTTCTTCATTTGAGCTGGCTTGGCCCAACATTTGCTGAAGCTTGTCGTAAACTTCTTGGTCATGTTCGTCTGTAAGATATAAGGCATCCACTTCAGTGAAGTTGAGGCTTGCAAATGCACTTGCGCATATAAACATTAAAGATAGCAACAAAATTAAGGTTTTTTTCATTTCAAATCTCCCTTTGGGAATCATTGTAGCATATTTGTTGCAGTTTGTTGAAAAATAATAGTCTTTATGTAAGTTTGGGCTCAACGGTGAGGTCGAGCCCTTTCCCTTTCGTCGTATCTGAGCATTTCTCCAGAGCTCAGCTACGACATTATTTTAGTTATTTTGCAGAGATAATAGCTTGGACTTCTGACGCAGAGAGATGTGCACACTCAGCAATTACATTGAAAGGGACATTTCTAGCATAGAGGTCTTTAATCATGGATGCTTCTTTCTCTTTGGCTTTGGCCTCAGCTTCAGCTCTGCCTTCTGCTTTGCCTTGGGCTAGGCCTTC
>CAVCYP010000021.1:0-28904 GCA_963606545.1 Sphaerochaetaceae bacterium | reverse complement strand
CTCTAACCTCCTAATGAAACTTAACCGCAATGCGGATTGTTCGCGGAAATTTAATCCACAGTGATTATATGCATAGCCCTTTCTTAAAAGCAAGAAAAATCTTTCGCAAACGAAAGTTTTTTTGACCTAATAAATTTTTGACTTAATAAATATCGGTTTTGAGCTTGCTTAGTAGTTTTCAGCGTGCACTTCAAAGTAGCTCTGAGGGTGATTGCAAGTAGGGCAGACTTCCGGAGCCTTGGTGCCAATCACAAGGTGCCCGCAGTTGCGGCATTCCCAGATTTTGACCTCGCTCTTGGCAAAAACTTCAGCCGCCTCTAGGTTGTGAAGCAGAGCTCTGTAGCGCTCCTCGTGATGCTTTTCAATTGCAGCTACCAAGCGGAACTTTCTTGCAAGTGCCGTGAAGCCCTCTGCCTCAGCCGTCTTGGCAAAATCCTCATACATATCGGTCCACTCGTAGTTTTCGCCCTCTGCCGCTGCCTTTAGGTTTTGTGCCGTGTCTCCAAGCCCGTTGAGTTCCTTAAACCACATCTTTGCGTGCTCTTTTTCGTTGTCAGCCGTCTTCAAAAAGATATCTGCAATCTGCTCGTAGCCCTCTTTCTTGGCCGTGGAAGCAAAATACGTGTACTTATTTCTTGCCTGTGACTCGCCCGCAAACGCCGCCAAAAGATTCTTCTCAGTCTGGGTTCCTTCATACTTGTTAGCCATAATCTAATCCTCCTATAGCCCGATAATTTTCAGTTAACGATAATTATTCCTAATTAAAAATCGTTATCAGTTTATCTGAAGTTGCGTAAAAAAAGCAAGAGAAAAGTCCGTTATCATAGAAAAAAAAGTAAAAAAGTATTAAATAGGGGGTATGAAAAAGACTTTTATCATCTTCCTGCTTATTTGTGTTTGTTTCAGCCTGAGTGCTGTAGTTAATAAAGATACCGGTGTCTATATTAATGATGTACAGGCAATATCCATCACCACTGAAGGTCAAACCCCGTTTTCTTATAAGGCTCCAACTGATTTAGGCCGTCCAAGCGTTGCGGTTGTCCTTTCAGGAGGAGGAGCCAGAGGCATTGCTCATATTGCAGTGCTTGAGGCATTGGAAGAGAAAGGTATTCCTGTAGATATGGTCATGGGAACCAGCATGGGAGCTCTGATTGGAGGGCTTTATGCTGCAGGCTACAGTGCAGGAGACATAAGAAGACTTGTAACAGAAAATGATTTAACTCAGCTCTTCTCTCAGATTCTTGAATCCGATTACCAACCCATGATTGAGCCGTTTGATGATACTAAATACAACGTTCTTACCGTGGCCCTTACAGACAAGAATATTGGAGAAACCTCCGGAATTGTCAGCGATAAAAGAATCCTAAGCTTTTTCCATCAAATTCTCAGTCGTATTCCAGAAGATATAAGTTTCGATGATTTAGCCATTCCGTACAGAGCCGTAGCCACAGATGCAACCAGTGGAGACTACGTTCTCTTTGAAGGCGGTTCCCTCATAGATGCAATGAGAGCCAGCATGAGTATCCCACTTGCCTTTGATGCCTATGAAGTAGAGGGCCTCTATCTCTTGGATGGTGGAATGGTAGATAACATGCCAATTGAATATGCAAGGTCTCTTGGCTACGACATAGTAATTGGCGTGAATTTGAATGAGTCCTTGCACTTTAATGCAGAGGACATGCAAACCTTAAGCGGAGCTGTAAACGCCTCCTTCAATCTAATTGTTATAAACACCATCAGAAATCAGTACTCCAGCGCAGATATCATCCTCACTCCTATTGTAGACGATATTGCGGTTTTAGATTTTTCCAACACAGAGGAAATCCTGCAAAGAGGAACAGATGAAGTGCTACGCCAAGAAGCAAAACTAGATGAAATAGCCACTCTGTTCTCGGATTTAAACCTTGCTAAAGATTCTAGCCGCGTTGGCTCGTATTTCTCCCTTCCTGAAACGGAAGCTACAGTTGAAACAGTTGAGCTAACAGGAGAAGAGAAACTTGCAAAAGAATGGTCTAAATTGACAACAAATGAAGAAAAAACTGACGCATTTTCAAGTTCCAGGCTATTATTAGGCGTCAATGGAATTTCTGAAATCTATACAAGATTAGACTATAAATCTCCTGTATTGTTACAGTTTCTTCCTGAAATGATGTCTACTTTCTTTATAAAAGATGTGAATAAAACGGGTTGGGATCTTTCCTTGTTTGCCTATCTTGGAGACAACATTAACCTAGAAGCAAGCTTCTTGTATCCTTTCTCTAGCGTGGATTCAAAGTTCTATTTTTATCCTTCAATTGGCATCACTCTTGGCTCAGTTTCAACCATCTCTAACCGCGCAAATCCAACCCTAATTAGCGTCATGGATTTTCAGACAGATCTTGAGCTTGCCTTCAAATACACTGACGGCAAGTGCTACAACCTCAATGCAGGTTTTGCCAGTAAATTCTACGCTGTTGGCATGACAATAGATGGCTCAAAAGCTTCCTTCAAAGCCTTGCCTAAAATCTTTTTTAATGGAATCTGGTATGGTAATTACACTCAGAATCTGTTTGCCCCAACTGGCCTTAAAGTTCAATTTACCAGTAGCCTTGGCTTCTATCAAAACAAAATGAACTATGTTTTAGGCCTCTCCTACAAACAGCACATTCCAATCCTTGAAACTCTTACCCTAACTGCAGACGCCACCGTTTTCACCAGCCGAGAGCCCGCAGAATACATGGCCTCCTACGTACAATTTGGTGGTTGGGATGGCGTTCTAGGCGTCTCCAGCTCCCTCTATGCCCGTGATGTCATCACCCTAGGCCTTGGCGCTCAATACAGTCTTGGAGGCTTCTTGCCTTCCTTCCTGCTGCTTCAACTTCGTGCCGGCTGGCGCAGTGAGTCCGATGCCTTCCTCATAGCTAACCGTGGAATGGCTCCAGAGAACGACTGTACGGCACCATTTTCTGAGTTGGCAGACTTCAACCTAGGCTTTGGCGTAGGCTATGGTGTTCAAACTCCAATTGGAGACCTCCTGGTTGGGCTTGGTTTCTCCATTGAGGGTGACTTTGCTATTTATTTCAAGGTTTATTGAGTTTTGCAGGTTTACTTTTTTCTAAAAAGTATGAACTTTTCAACCGGAAACAGCACTAGCGTGTAGACCAACCCGGATAGTACTGAGCCAATTGTTGGCCCCAGTTTTACCAGCACCTCTAGGTTTGTACTCATGAGAAAGTTTGCAATGACGCCAGAAAGCCAAGTTGCCACTACAATTAAAATTGCAAGTAGGGCTAGGTAGATTGCAAAGTAATAATTAGGAGCATTAGCTTTAAAGTTGCCTTTCATGTTGTGGATGTAGGAATAAGTGTTGGAAAGCAAGTGGGAGGTAAAGAAGGGGAGCAGATAGCCCCAGTTGTTATTGCCACTTCCCAAAACGTTTTCATTGAAAATGCCGGCCATGAATTGTGGTAGTGGAGCCTTCCAGTTTTTGAGTAGCTGAAAAAGGATGTTGACAGTCGCAATTTGGATGACAGCTCCAATGCCACCAATGATGAGGAATTTTAAAAACTGTTTGCCGGTTCTGTCTTCGTTGGTTTTCATGGCTTGCTTCTTGTAAAGTGAACTGCTTTCAAAAGCAGTTTTTGGGAAAAAACGGAGAAATTGGATAATTGTTGAGTCTTTTCTGCAAATTTATTTTCCAGGGTAGACTACTACAGATTCAACCTTGTACTTAGAAAGGGCTTTTCTGCCCTCAAGGCCAGCAAGCTCAAGAAGGAAGACAATTTCAGCGACTTCTCCACCAAGTTTTTCAACAAGGTCTGCTGAAGCCTTCATTGTTCCGCCAGTTGCAATGAGGTCGTCAATGAGGACAACTTTCTGACCAGGTTTGATTGAATCCTTATGAATTTCAATCTTAGCTGTGCCATACTCAAGAGCATACTCTTCAGAGACAGTTTCTCTTGGGAGTTTTCCAGCCTTTCTGATTGGAACAAAGGGCTTGTTAAGAAGATAAGCAATTGGAACACCAAGAATAAAGCCACGAGACTCTGCACCAGCAATAACATCGCAGTCTACTTTCTTGACAAGCTTTACCATTTCATCAATGGCAAGTTTGAGACCATCTGCCTCTTGCAAGACACCAGTAATGTCACGGAAAATAATTCCTGGCTCTGGGAAATCTGGGATACTGATAATATAGTCTTCAACTTTCTTCATTGGTTAGTCCTCCAAATCATGGGCAATAACTTCCTAAGTGTAACGAAAGAACCCGTGGTTGCCAAGGTCGAATGTAAGGAAATATTAACAAATTAACTGTGAAAAAAATTCACACCCATTTCAATTTTTTCACATTTCAATCCCAATAATATCCGTAGCAAAAAGTCAAAACTCTGCAATATACTGCCAAAAATCCCTGCTTGAGCCTCAAAATTCAACTTGGCACGCTTCTTGCTACATAAAAGGCAGAGCAACAGTTTTTTTCATACCTCCTTTTAGTGTGACTGGTACCTAGGCAAGAGAAGAGTCTAGGTACCTTTTTTTGCTCTTTGTTTACAGGCCTAGCCAACAATTAATGCGTTGACAAGTGCAAAGTAGTAAAAGATAATGTCCATACCCCTAAAGGTATTCCTAATTAAAGATTTTCCTAATTTCTTGGAGGTATTTGCAATGAAACAGTGCATGGACGCAGATAATTTACACAGAAGGTTAAAAAAAATTATCGGGCAAATACAAGCTATAGATCGCATGGTGGATGAGGATGTCCCTTGCGAGGACGTGCTAACTCAGATTAGTGCGGCAAAGGCAGCGCTTCATAGCTGTGGGAAAGTGGTGCTGGAAGGGCATATCAAGCATTGCGTCAGAGATGGCATTGAGCACGGGGACGCAGACAAGGCTATTGAAGAGTTTACTGTCGCGGTAGAACGTTTTGCGAACATGAGCTAAAGGCCCATGAAAAAAATGAACCATCAAAGCTGAAACGGGGAGGCTCTTATGACAAAATTTGTACTTTGTGGAACTGGTTGGCGCGCCGATTTTTTCCTGCGCATTGCAAAAGCTCTGCCCCAGCAGTTTGCTATATCTTCAATCTACACAAGAAGAAAGGAAAAAGCTACAGAATTAACCAATTTGGGTTACAATGCCACAACAAATCTGGACGTAGCGCTCTCCTTTGACCACAATGCCGTGATAGTTGCCAGTGGGAAAGAAGGCTTTTTTGAGCTTCTCAAAACCCTAGATTCACGGCACGAGACTATCCTCAGCGAGACCACCTTTCTGTCCCTGAGTGAGGAAGAGCTAAAGCAAGTTGAGAATATAAAAGGATTTACGCTTGAGCAGTATTGGTATAATCCGCTTTACGCCTCCATAAAAGCTGTCCTTCCAAAGATAGGCAAGGTCTCCTCTGTGTACCTGTCAGCCCTCCACAACCACCACGCTGCCTCCATTCTCAGGGGCATTTTTGGCCCCCTGGAGATTAAAGAAATCAGAAGGCTGCTTGACCAAAACGCAACCTGTCTTAAAACCGCGTCTAGGTCCGGTTTGGACAGAAACCTTGAAGCTCAAGACTACACCAGAAAAATCACTGCAGTTGAATTCACCACCGGCGAAGTTTTTCTAACCGATTTTTCTTCAAATCAGTATCATAGTTACATTATTCCTTCCCACTTAGAAATAAGAGGGCAGCGAGGTGTGATAACGGAAAAAGGCGTTACCTACATCAATGAACAGGGTTATCCTGTTGACCTGCCTTTTGTGTTCCACAAGGACGATTTTAGAAATAACCAACAACTTTCAATTTCTCATGTTACAGTAGGCTCTGAAGTAGTGTTTACAAACGCATTTTATCCGTCAGATTTTAATTATGATGAAATTGCAATTGCTTCAATGCTAAAGGAGTTTGCAGAAGGACATCTTACATATTCCTTCAAAGCTGGTGTTGAAGATGCCAGAATTGGTAAGCTGTTTTAGCTGATATCTAGTTTGATATCGCAAATCTGCCCAATCAAAACTTCTTCTGGCACCCCGCTTGCCTTAAGTTGCTCCCGCGTGCGCATGCCCCACGTGAGAATCCTAACTTCAGCCCCCGCATTTTGCGCCGTCTTGTAATCCACCTCGCTATCGCCCACGTAGAGTAGCTCGTTTATCGTGCAGCCAGCTTTCTTGCAAAACTCCAGCACCGCCTGACTTGATGGCTTTGGTTCATACCCACCGTGCATGCCCACAATCATAGTAAAAGTGGTTTGTGGAAAACAAGAGTGAATTATAGTCTGTGCAAGAACTTGCTCTTTGTTTGAAAACACACCAATTGCAATATCTTTTTGTTGTAGCCGGTCCAGAAATTCCTGCACACCAGGGTAGGGCTTTGTGTGTTTCACAGGACTGAGTTTGTAATTTTCTACCAGTTTTGAGAAAGCTGCATCAATATTGACGTTTTTTAGGCCTGCATACTCCGCTGCAGCCTTAATTGCATTTTTCAGTCCGTTACCAATAAAATTCATGCACTGCTTGTCAGTAAAATTAGTGCCAAGAGTCTTGTTTAGTGCCGCGTTGATATCGCCAACCGTATCTAGAATGGTCCCATCCAAATCAAAAAGAACTGCCTTTAAAGTAAACATGGGGTAATTATAAATATTTGGCGTGATTGCATGCAAGTTATGCCAGGATATATCGTGTGGCATGTTCTGCGTACAATCTTTCTGCAAGGGTAAATGAAAAATGTGCTAGTCAATTTGCCAATGTGCACTTAAACACCCGTTTTAGGGCCCAAAAAGATGACATGTCATCTTTTGGACCTCTAAAAAGGCTCTTTAAGTGTACACGGTGTTGGTTTATTCTTCTGATGAAGAGCTCATGTACCAAGTAATTGATTGTTGAAAGAAGAAATTATCGTCAAAATCACTCTCTTTTACGTGGAAGGTTTGGTCATTTACAACAGTGGAATTCCCTGTATCAAGGAATACCTCATAGCCAGCATTCTCAACGGTCATAGTGATTGGCATGCTATAGGCACTATCAAGGTGGAAGACGCCATTTTCATCTACTGAGATTGTGTCATAACGGAAGAACTCAGCGGATTTGATGTAGTCCCAAGCTGGGTCTGTTGTCTCCGGAAGCCAATCATATGTTACAGCATAATAGACACCAATAGGAGTAACCATGAGTCTCATTGAACCACTTCCGCCATCATTAAAAGAGGCTGCTCTTCCTTCATACTTCTTAAACTCAAAGGTCCAACCATCAGGAGTATCTATCTCTTTAACAGACGCAAAGCTTCCACTGAGAGTAGAGGTGGTTTTGTTTTCTACAGTCACACCGGAAAGAGAATTTGATGTAGTTGTGAAGGTGTAGGTTGAGCCATCTGAACCTGTGGCCGTACAGGTATTGCCATTAAGAACAATAGTAACATCTGTTGTATAAGAAGTAAGCTCATTACTCACACAAGCATCAACCGTTACTTTGGTATCGTTGGTTGTGATGTAGTAGAAATCTTCGTTAATGTTTGTGCTAACGTCTTTTGACCCGGTTTCAAGCTTAAAAGTCTTGTTGTTAATGGCACTTGGGAATTTGGTAGGTCCGTTTTCTATTTCCTTTTCAGGGTTGCAGGACACAAGAATCAAGGCAAACAAAAGTAATAACAAAAATACAGCTAAGTTTCTCGTCTTCATAATAGGTTGCTCCTTCTTTTTTGGGTTTTCAGTGTAAAAGAGAAATAAGCCAAAGTAAAGAATAAAGTATTACATGCAGGTGTGAAGGTATAGATTCAACTTATCCATGTTTTTTCTCCAATGAACAGCATAGCAGCTTCATAATGGCTATGGGTGGACAAAGATACTTTAAACTGTTGGAGAAAATGGAAGTTTTAATGTAGAATAGAAAACATGAAGAAGATAACCGTAAGCTCAAGTTCATTTGAAGATCTCAGAACAAAAGGTGACTATATTTATGTTGATAAGACTGAGTATGTTTATAATCTTGTGAAAAATGAATTGAACAACTATTACTTTATCTCTCGGCCCCGTAGATACGGCAAAAGTCTTATGTGCTCTACTCTACATGCTCTCTTTGAAGGGAAAAGAGAACTCTTCAAAGAACTTTATATTGACTCTACTGATTATTCCTTTGAAAAATATCCGGTTCTTCATTTTAATTTCTCTAAATTTGAAACGTCTTCATATGATGAATTTCTTGAAAGTTTTCAATCTGCAATTATTACAGAGGCTAGGAAAAATGGTTTTGACGTAAGGAGAAAGTCTCCGTCCCAGATGCTCGTTTCAATATTTGACAATTATGAAGGTGAGATTGTCGTCATAGTTGATGAATATGATTATCCTATCATTCACACTTATAAGAACTTAGAGCTAGCAGATAAAATCAGAGATACACTCAGTTCTTTCTATACTGTCATAAAGAATACAAGCGAAAAAGTTCGTTTCTTCTTTATTACAGGCATTACTAAATTCTCCAACATGTCCATCTTCTCTCAGATGAACAACCTTACAGATTTAACCTTCAATTCTGATTTTGCTGCTGCATATGGCTATACAGAAGAAGAGCTTGAAAGTAATTTCTCTGAGTATATCGATGCCTACATGAAGAAACCAGACAGAGAATACGAGAGTCGTGAGGATTTCATTGAGGCTATCAGAAACTACTACGATGGCTACAGATTCTCATATATAAATGAAACTAAAGTGTATAATCCTGTATCTGTTGGTTTTTTCTTTAACGGAAAATGTCGCTTTAATAATTATTGGAGTGAAACTGGAGCAAGTACTCTAGCGGTTGATCTTGCCAGAGACTACAATTTGGAGTCAGTTATCTTTGACAATGTTGGACTTGATGCGGATTCAATCGTGTCTTTTGATTATCTTCAACTGGCCAAGCATAATTTAAATAGCTCTCAAATTTTGGCACTGATATATTTTGCTGGCTATTTGACAATTAAAGAAGGAAATAAAAATGTCCTCATTTTGACATTTCCAAATAAAGAGGTTAGAACCTCTTTTACAAAGAGCCTAGTAAAAAGGTATGCGGGAATTCAGACGGGTTTCTTTATTGATAATGCAGAGACTGCATTGAAGAACCACAATCTTGTCCAACTTGTAAAAGTTCTGAATGATTACTATGTACAGCATCCTTACACCCTTCTTGAGAAGGAGAAGGGCTATCAGCTTGCTTTCTATTCCTTCTTTGTAATGATGGGAGGTGTTGCTCAAAGAGCAGAGGAATCCACTCTTCTAGGTCGTAGCGACATTGTTCTTGAAGCTAAGAACGATATTTACGTAATTGAAATGAAGCTAGACAAGTCTGCCACTGAAGCTCTTCAACAAGTTAAGGATATGAAGTATCACCAGAAGTATCTTGGTTCTAAGAAGACAATTCATCTTATTGGCCTGAACTTTGTGTCAGCTACTCGCCAGATTACCGATTGGAAAGAAGAAATAGTCAATAATTTGCATTTGTAAATGCAAATTATCTAGTCTTTTTACTTTTATAAATGCAAAATCTTGACTTTTGGGGAATCTGAAGTACAATTTAGTCATGATTAACAGAATTCTGGCAGACGATATCAAGTCAAAACTCTTCAAAGGAAAGGCTATTTTTATATATGGACCAAGGCAGGCTGGCAAGACCACTCTTGTTAATGAACTAATACAAGAAGAAAATCTTGATGTTGTGACGCTTACTGGAGACGATGACACAACACAAAGCCTCTTTGAGACTGTCACCATCAGCAGGTGGACACAGATTTTGGGATCAAAGAAGTGCGTATTCATTGATGAAGGTCACAAGATAAAGAATCTGGGCCGCAGTATCAAGCTTTTGGTTGATTCTAGAAAAGACGTGCAGGTTATAGTCACAGGGTCATCTTCTTTTAAACTGGTATCGCTTTTTGAGGAGCCACTTACTGGGCGTAAGTTTGAGTATAAGTTGTTACCATTATCCTATCAGGAGCTTGCAAATCACTATGGTTTTGTAGACGAGAGAAAGAACTTAGAACTCAGACTTATCTATGGGAGCTACCCCGAAGTCGTGACCAGTCAACACACAAGTCAGCAAGACATGAAAGAAGTTCTCACCCTCATAAGTGAAAGCTATCTTTATAAAGATCTCTTTCAGTATGAGGGAATTCGTAAGCCACAAGTGTTAGAGAAGCTTTTAAAGGCGCTTGCCTTGCAATGCGGTAGCGAGGTTTCTACGAACGAGATTTCAAAGCTTCTTGGCGTATCAAGGACACTCGTAGAGTCCTATATCCAACTTTTGGTCCAGGCTTACATTGTTTTTCCTCTGACTTCGTATTCCACCAACCAGCGAAACGAGTTGAAAAAGTCCTGTAAGTACTACTTTTGGGACAACGGAATCAGAAATTCAATCATTAAAGACTTTACGCCACTTCCACAGCGCAACGATGTTGGAATTCTCTTTGAAAACTACTTGGTCAGTGAGCGCCTGAAGCGAAATCTTTACTCCAAGGCGGACGGCTTGTCGTACTTCTGGCGCACCACGGACCAAATGGAAGTGGACTACATTGAGGCCTTGGGAACCAACCTGTCTGCCTATGAATTCAAGTACAATCCGGCAAAACAAAGCCGCATAACTAAAGCCTTTTCAAACCGATACCCCCAGGCTTTGCTTCAAACAATCACCGCCGATGACTATGATAGCTTTCTTTCTCAGACTTGACATTTAATCCGGTTTCGGATTAAATGTCAGAGGCGTCTGGAAAGGCGCTGGTGGTGAAATGATGGCCCAAAACGATGAAGATATCCAAGAAATTGACGTTAAGACTGCTCTAAAGGACATTGATAAAGGGTACAAGGACAGTGATGCCGTGTATCATGCTTACTCCAAATTTTGTAAATTATCGGATTCAGAACTGTGGTTTATCTATTCGCTTTGGAGTCATAGGTCGCCGTGCACGCAAAAAGATTTCTGCAATGATTGGTTTTATAGCCCGCAGACGATAAATTCTGCGCTCAAGTCGCTGGAGGCGGATGGGCTGATAAGACTGGAGTTCGTGCTGGGGAGCAAGAAGAATAAGAATATTGTTTTCACGGAGGCGGGCGAGGAGTTTTGCAGAAAGTACATAGACCCGCTTTTGAATGCGGAGATGAAGGCGTTTTGTGCTTTGGATAAAGATGAAAAGCGGGCGCTGATTTCTGTGACCAAAAAATATAATGCGTTATTAAGGGATGAGATAGGAAAACTCACAAAGATTCAAACAAACCAGTGGTAGGTACAAGTGACGTTTTAGAAAAACTTGCAAGCAATTCCAGAGGTTTATATGAATATACAGTTATCGGATCATTTTACGTACCGTAAGTTATTACGTTTTACTTTACCATCAATTGGAATGATGGTTTTTACGTCAATCTATTTTGTTGTAGATGGTTACTTTGTATCAAATTACACGGGAAAGACGGCCTATGCTGCGCTGAACTTTATCTATCCCGTTATCATGATTTTGGGGGCGCTTGGCACCATGCTGGGTACTGGCGGTTGCGCCCTAGTTGCAAAGACGCTGGGAGAAGGGAAGCCGGAAAAAGCCAACAAGCTTTTTTCAATGTTTATCTACATAGCAATTATAGCTGGCGCGCTACTTACCCTTGTTGGCTATCTAGTTTTACCATCTCTGGCCCAAGCTCTTGGTGCCACAGACGAGATGTTAGGTTATTGTATCTCTTACGGAAGAATAGTGTTGCTTGGCCTATCTGGATTGCTCCTAGAATACGAGTTTCAAAGCTTCTTTGTTGCGGCTCAAAAGCCTCAACTGGGCTTTGTCACCACGGTCCTTTCTGGCTGTACCAACATGGTATTTGACTGGCTGTTTGTTGCAATTTTCCACTGGGGCTTAAATGGTGCAGCTATTGCTACCGTCATGAGTGAGCTGGTTGGAGGTTTTGTTCCATTCTTTTATTTTTTATCAAAGAAAAACAACAGTCTTCTCAGGCTTGGCCCCTTTGAACTGGACTGGAAGGCTTTAATTAAGGCCTGCGGAAACGGCTCCTCAGAGTTTCTTTCTACCGTTTCCTCCTCCCTTGTTGGCATCCTTTTTAACGTTCAGCTTATGAAATTTGCCGGCGAAAACGGGGTTGCAGCCTACGGAACCATGACCTATGCCGTCCTTGTTTTCATTGGAATCTTTATTGGTTATTCCATAGGATCTGCCCCAATTGTCAGCTATAACCTAGGCGCCGAAAACAAAACAGAACTTGCTTCACTACTCAAAAAAAGCCTGATTTTAGTCATAGGAGCAGGCGCCTTCATGGTGGGAGCAGGCCAAGTACTTTCAAAACCCATCACTTTAATTTTTGTCAGCTATGACCCAGAACTGGTAGAAATGACGCTCCGAGGCTTCTTTTTCTACTCGTTTTCCTTCCTCTTTACCGGCTTTGCAATCTACTGCTCGTCCTTTTTTACCGCGCTGAACAACGGCCTAGTCTCTGCGCTCATATCCTCCCTTAGAACAATATTCTTCCAGGTTGTCTTTGTTCTAGTTTTGCCAATCTTCTGGGGGCTTGACGGCATCTGGCTGTCCATAGTCTTTGCAGAATTCTCCTCTGCAGTCCTAGGCGTCATCTTCCTCATTACCCAAAGAAAGCGCTACGGGTACTTTTTAGAGTCTAAATATAAGCCTCAACCTTGAGGTTCTTTGAGTGTGGCGTAACTCTCACCACGCTGCCTTCAATTGGTTTGCCGTCCACAATAAGGCCGTTCTTGTGATCTGCATCTGCTTTGTGAACTTCAATATCCAGCAGGGCTCCTCTGAAGCGCCTATGCACCACGTAACTGTCAAGGCAGTCCGGCAGACACGGCTCAACTCTAAGCCCCTCGTAGTCTGGTTTGATTCCCAAGATAGCCTGGCTTATAGAAAGGAAGGTCCAAGCCGATGTCCCCGTGAGCCAGCTGTTTTTAGCCTCTCCAAATCTAGGGGAGTCAATGCCTGCAATCATCTGAGAGTAGACATAGGGTTCTGTTCTGTGAATTTCAGAAATATCTTCAAGATAGGCAGGGCAAATCTTCTTATACAGCTCCCAGGCTTCGTTTCCATGGCCCAAAGTGGCTTCTGCACAGGTAATCCAAGGGTTGTTGTGACAGAAAATGCCAGCATTTTCCTTAACTCCAGGTGGATAACTTGAAATTTCTCCAAGTTCAAGATGATAGCGAACAAAAGGAGGATCGTTGAGCTTTACGCCATATTTGGTTTCAAGCCTTTCATGAACGCTTTGCATAGCCAAATCAGCTTGGCCGGTGGTTTTTCCAATTCCTGCCATGACACACATGCCTTGAGGTTCAATGAAAATTTGAGCTTCTTCATTCGCATGACTTCCAACTGGTTTTGAGAAGGCATCATAGGCCCTTAAGAACCATTTACCATCCCAGCCATTTTCAAGAACGGCTTTTTCCATCTTAGAAATATGCTGTTCACAGGTTTTAGCCTCATCTTCAAGGCCAAGCCGTTTGCAGATTTCAGCATAAGCTTTTCCATATTTTACAAACATTCCAGCTATGAAAATGCTTTCAGCTACAGGGCCTTCACTTGGACCTGTTGTTTGAAAGCTCTCGCCGGGGTGCGCAGAGAAGCAGTTGAGGTTAAGACAGTCATTCCAGTCCGCTCTTCCAATGAGAGGAAGCATGTGAGGTCCAAGATGTGTGACAGTGTAGTTGAAGCTTCTTCTAAGATGTTCCATTAGAGGCTGAGCTAAACTTTGGTTGTTGTCAAAGGGAACAATTTCATCAAGAATTGAATAATCTCCAGTTTCACGGATATAGGCATCGGTTCCAGCAATGAGCCATAGTGGGTCATCATTAAAACCACTGCCAACAGCAAGATTTCCACGCTTTGTAAGGGGCTGATACTGGTGGTAGGCAGAGCCGTCTTCAAATTGGGTTGCAGCTATATCAAGGATTCTTTGCTTTGCTCTGTCTGGAATCATATGGACAAAGCCAAGAAGGTCCTGACAGGAGTCTCTAAAGCCCATTCCACGACCCATACCACTTTCAAAATAGGAAGCACTACGGCTCATGTTGAAGGTAACCATGCACTGGTACTGGTTCCAAATATTGACCATCCTGTTGAGCTTTTCATCTTTGCTTTCAAGGTGGAAGTTTCCTAACAAATTATCCCAATAATGGCCTAATTCTTCAAACTTTGCTGAAATTTGCTCATCAGTAGCATATGAGGCCATCATTTGCTTGGCTTTCTTTTTGTTGATAATGCCAAGGGCTTCCCATTTTTCATCTTCTTTGTTTTCAATATAGCCAAGTCCAAAGATTACTGTAAATTCTTCACCAGGTTTGAGACTGACATTGATTTGATGGGCACCACAGGGCCTCCAGCCATGGGCTATAGAGTTGTGACAAGAGCCTTCCAAAACAGCAGACGGTTTAGAAGCGCTACCATAAGGGCCGTTGAAAATATCCAGGTCTGTGTCAAAGCCGTTAACTTCACGGTTGCACCAGAATACGGCATAGTGGTCCCTTCTTTCTCTATATTCAGTCTTGTGGTAGATGGCAGAGCCGTCAACCTCCACCTCACCAATGCTGTAGTTGCGCTGGAAGTTTGTGCTGTCATCATTAGCATCCCATAGACAGAATTCCACAAAGCTGAAAAGCTGGAGATTTTTGCACTCGGAGGAAAGATTCTTAAGCTTTACATGATAGAGCAGGGCGTTGTCATTAATTGGGACAAACATTGTCTGAACGGCTTCAACCTCATTCTTTTTCCCCTTAAAAATACTGTAGCCCATGCCGTGACGGCACTGGTAAAAATCAAGTGGAGTCTGTACTGGTTGCCAAGAGGGATTCCACACGGTAGAGCCATCTTTTATGTACAATCTAAAGCCTTCCTGATCCAAAGGATTGTTGTTGTAGCGGTAGCGGGTTAGACGTCTAAGTCTTGCATCCTTGTAAAAGGAGTAGCCTCCGGCTGTGTTGGAGATAAGGGCAAAGAAATCCTGACTTCCAAGGTAGTTTATCCAAGGAAGAGGGGTCTTGGGGGTTTCAATTACATATTCTCTTTTTTTATCGTCATAATGTCCGTATTTCATACTATCACTCCAATTTTTTTAGTCACCATAGCCAGATATGACATCGCGAAGGTAGTAGGCGCTGTCCTTTGGAATTCTTTTTTGAGTCTTGTAATCGCAGTAAACAATACCAAATCTCATGGTGTAGCCGTAGGTCCATTCATAGTTGTCTATGAAGCTCCAGCAGAAATAACCTTTAAGTGGAACGCCTTCTTTTATTGCTTGAGCGCACATTTCTAGATGGTCTGCAAGATATTGGATACGTTGGGTGTCATGTATGCGAGGGTTTCCTTGGGCATCGGGCTCTAGGAGGTCGTTGCAGGCAGCTCCGTTTTCTGTGATGTAGATGGGGACGGTGCCGCCGGTGTAGGAGTTGGTCCATTTGAGAAGTCTGAGCAGGCCGTGGGGCGTGATGGGCCAGTGGATGCCGCTTGTGTGCTCCTGCCAGCATGGGGCGTACTGCTCGTTGAACCTTGCGGTGTCAGACCACTGGATGGCTGCCTCGTTGTAGTAGTTGATGCCAAGAAAATCGATTTTCTGGGAGATTAGGTCCATGTCGTCCTTTTCAATTGGGAAGTTCCAGCCAAGTTCGTCTACAACGTAGGAAGGGTAGGCTTTCTTGAAAAGTGGGCCCATGTAGAGACCGCTTTTTATGTCTATGTGATGGGAGACGGCAAGTGCATCCTTTGGATTTGAGCTGGCAGGGCGGGGGGTCTCAAGGTTGTGGGTTATGCCAATTGGGGCTTTGAGGCCGGTTTTGCGGTATTCGGCAACCATGAGGCCGTGGGCTAGGTTTATGTGATGCACTGAATTTATGAACTGTTTTTCATCTTTGATTCCAGGTGCGTGTTCGCCTACAAGATAGCCAAGGTAGGTCACGCACATGGCCTCGTTGATGGTTATCCACATATCAACAAGGTCGCCAAGTTCTTGGTATAGGACCTTTGCAAGATAGGCAAGTTTGTAGGCGGTGCTTCTTGCGTTCCAGCCACCTTCTGCCTGAATCTCGCTTGGGAGATCCCAGTGATAGATGGTGCAACAGGCTTTCATGCCGTGCTGGTGAAGTTCTTGGCAGAGGTTTTTGTAGTAGGCAACCCCCTTTGGATTTACAAAATTGCCACCATTTGGGAGAATTCTACTCCAAGAGACGGAGAATCTATAATATTTGAAGCCTAAACCGGCCATGAGTTCAATGTCTTCTTTATATCTATGATATTGGTCTGCCGCTACGCTACCGTCCTGTTGCATATATACTGCGCCGGGAATCTTTGCAAAGTCATCCCAAATGCAGGATGTTCTTCCATCTTCGCTCCCTGCCCCTTCTACTTGATAGCTGGCTGTAGCCGTTCCAAAAATGAAGTCCTTTGGCAAATCTGGTCTGTTGAACATGGAAACCCTCCCTTAAAAGTTTCTTAGATAAGCCGAAAAAAATCATTGACGGCTTCACAATCCAATGATAACCTAAGTTTGTTCACTGTGCAAACAAACTTTAAAAAATTTTTTGGAGATTTAAATGCCTATAGATAATAACGTTTTTCAGAAGAATGCCAACACCTCACTTGTAGCAAGACTCATATGGCAAAAGAAAAGCATATCTAGGGCTGACGTTGCCCGTGAACTTGGGCTGTACCGCTCAACTGTGACCAATATTTCTTCTTATCTCATAGAAGCTGGAATAATAAGGGAAGGCAAGCGCCTTGCTTCCACTCAACAGGGAGGACGTAAAGCAGTAGAGCTTTCCATTAACCCTAACTTTGGTTGCGTTTTTGGTTTTGACGTTCAGCCGTCTCACTACAGAGCCGTCATTCTTTCTCTGGACGGAACCGAGCTCTGGCGTGAAACGGGAAGCTTTGGAGTAATCCCAATTCAAGAAATGATGTGCAAGGCCCTTGATAGGGCGTTTGAAGCTCACAAGAAGATTTCAATCCCAGTCTTGTCTGTCTGTTTTGCCGTTCCTGGAATTGTTGATGCCGCCTGCTCTAAGATTGTCACCTCTTATCCGTTTGGCGTCTCCAACGTGGATGTCCGCAACGTAGTCAAAGATTGCCCCTGTCCTATTTACGTAGAGAACGATGCCAACGCCACCGCTTGGCTTGACATCCTACGCAACAACGCTTGGCGCAACGCGCTCTCAGTAGTAGCCGATTTTCATGAAGAATCTAAGACCTATCCAAACATCATTGGAATTGGAGCAGGTTTTGGCCTTGTAATAGAAGGTAAGGTTTTTAGAGGTAGCCACAATGCCGCTGGTGAGTTCAAATCCATCTCTTGGAAAGATGGCATGAACAATCAGAGCGGACTTCCAATTGATGTCCTAAGAAGCACTGTTGACGATAAAAAATGCTTGGAACTCTGGATTGAGGACACTTTTAGATCTTTTATTCCAGTTTTGTCTATCATGGATTTTGATAAGGTTGTCTTCCATGGAAACCCTTTTGAGAACAAAGATTTTGTACTAGATGTGCTCACTAGAAGGGTTCCAGAGTTCAACAATTTGGTAGACAAATATCACTGTGAGGTACTGTTTGATTCTAATGACGAGTGCGTATGTGCAAGCGGCGCTGCCATGATGTGCCTGCACAACCTTTTCAGTGTTCCAGATTTAAAAGATTCAGCTACCAGTGAAAGATTAACTTGGGAGAAAATTATAACTTTGTCAAAGGAACAAAGAGGGGAATAAGACCAAAGGAGGGTGACATATGGGAAAAATTCTAGGACTTGGAGGCAGGGGAATCACCACTCATGCTGAAGAGCGAAGAGCCTATTGGCTTTTTGTATTACCTGCATTTGCAATTTATTTGTTTGTAATGGCGTTTCCAACAATCTTTGCAGTGTATCTTAGCCTTACAAACTACAAAGGGGGCCCTCTGTTTGGACCAAAGAAAAAGGCTCTTTCCTTTGTTGGACTTCAGTACTACAAGCAAATGTTTGCAGACAAATACTTCTGGATTGCCCTGAAAAACAACCTGTGGATTGTCTTTGTGTCTGTTTTTGGCCAGATCCCACTTGGATTTTTCATGGCCTACCTTATTTTCCGCGGAATGATTAAAGGCAAAGACTTCTTCCAGACCGTCATCTACTTGCCCTGTGTCATCTCCACAGTAGTTATAGGCCGATTATGGAAAGCTATCACCGCTCCAAATGGCGTACTTCCGGATATTATAAGAATGTTCAAGCCAGATTACGTGGCTCAAAACAGTTCAAATCCAATGCTACCGGTGCTTCTGGTAATTCTTTGGATGTACACTGGAACGTACTTAATCATTTTCCTTGCAAACCTACAGAAGATTGACACCTCTATCATAGAAGCAGCAAAGATAGATGGCGCCACAGAATTTCAAGCGCTTAGATACATCATTTTGCCAGCTCTATCTGGTGTCATAGTTACCAGTGCAATTCTTGCAATTTCAGGCTCCTTAAAGAGTTTTGACCTCATTTATGTTATGACAGGAGGTGGTCCTGCAAAGCAGACCTATGTATTGTCCATCTACATGTACGATACCGCCTTCAGTGGCGCACCAAACTATCCTTTGGCCAACGCAATATCCATTGTAATGTGCATCATAAGCTTTGCTATGATTGGACTTACAAAAGTGGCTGAGAAGAAATTTGGAGGTAAGGAATGAGTTACATAAAAGACGATAGTTCTTCCAAAAGAAAAGTAGGTATGGTCATAACTTACATCATACTCGTCCTGTTTGCTTTACTTGCAATTACCCCTCTTATTTGGCTTGCAATAAGTTCCTTCAAGACCTCACAAGATTATCAGATGAACCACCTTGGACTTCCTAAACGTTGGTTCTATCAAAACTACATTCAGGCTTGGAAACGTGGAAACTTTGGAATTTACATTGTTAACAGCATCATTTACACCGCCTGTACCACGGTTGCTATTCTAATTCTTAGTTTTATGAGTGGTTTTGCCTTCTCAAAGATTCCAAACAAAGCTACCAAGGGCATCTACGGTTCCTACGTTATTGGAATTCTCATGACGCTTCAAAGTATCATGATTCCGCTTTTCATTGTAATAAATCAGGTTGGACTTTATGATACTAAGCTTGGTGTTCTTATCCCTTACATTGGTATTGGTCTTCCAATGGCAGTCTATCTTGCAACGGAGTATATGAAGAGTATTCCGGGAGCTTTGGTAGAATCGGCTAGACTTGATGGTGCTTCTTATTGGAAGTGTTTTATCTCAATTATTGCACCAATGGCAGCCCCTGTTGGAACTACAATTGCCATTCTTCAGATTTCTGGAACTTGGAACGAATTCATGCTTATCAACATGCTTACTTCCAGTAAGGAGAATAAGAGCCTTCCAGTTGGAATTCAGAGTTTTGCAGGAAGCCTTTCAACAGACTATGGTAAACTTTTTGCCTCTCTAATGATTGGACTTATTCCAATGCTCGTTTTCTATCTTGTTTTCCGTAAAGAAATTACAAAGGGAGTTTCTGCTGGCGCAGTTAAAGGTTGAGCCAAGGTCTGAAGGCCTAAAAAGCCCTAAAAAACACTGCAGAAAAAAAGAAAAAGTTTTCCTTGACTTCTATAAGTTGGGGGTTTAAAATATAATTAGTTCAAGCAATGAACAAACTAAAAAGGAGAAAAAACTATTATGAAAAAAGCATTTGTTCTTGTTCTTGTTGTCCTTATGGCAATGACAACTGTTTTTGCACAGGCAGCACAGGAAGCAGCATCTGACAAGGTTCAGATTAGAGTTCTTAACTACATTGATATGTCAGAGCCAAACAGCGCTAATGAGATTGAGGTAATTTGGAACCACTTTGAAGAGCTTCATCCAGAAATTGAGCTTATCAGAGAAGACCTCTTCAACGAGCCATTCCACCAGAAGGTAGAAGCCTACGCAGCACAGGGCAACCTCCCAGATGTCATGTATGCATGGCCAAGCGGAAGATCAACAACTCTCCATACTGGTGATTATCTTTACAACCTTAAGGACCTTCTTGCGAGAGACGGACTTCTTGATTCTTACAGCGCAACAGCACTTGCTGACCAGGCTGGCAAGGAAGGCTACATTGGCGAGCTTCCAAACGGAATTACAGCAACATCCATGATGTTTGTTAACACAAAGGTTCTCAGAGAGAACGGACTTGAAATTCCAAAGACCTACGCAGACCTTGTTGCAATGGTTCCAGTTCTCAATGCAAAGGGAATTGAAGTAATCACAATGGACTGCCAGGATGGTTGGGTAATGCAGAGCTGTCTTTTCTCTCTCCTTGCTGGAAGATTTGGCGGAGCTAACTGGTATGACAAGCTTGCTGCTGGCGAATGGGACTTTGAGGACGATTGGTTCAAGCAGGCTCTCACAGCTCTTGATAACCTCTACAAAGATGGTGTTATCAACAGAAATACTCTTAGCATTTCCTATGGCTCAGGTCGTGCAGACTTTGCAGCTGGAAAGAGCGCTTTCTACATTGACGGTGACTGGGCATGTGCATCCTTCCAGACAGATGCATCAACTGGCGAAGCTTTGTTCTCACCAGCAGCACAGGAAACAGACATTGAGCTCATCAATTTCCCAGCACTCGACGGCGAAGTTGTACACGAGTCTAACTCAGCAGTTGTTGGAACCGGTTGGGCAATCTCAGCTGATACAGCAGCAGATCCTGCAAAGCTTGAAGCTGCATGGACCTTGGTTAAGTATCTTGAAGGCGACTATGCTCAGTCTTGGAGACTTTCAACTGGTGCTGCATTCCCATCCCTCACAACAATTGATGTTGCACAGTTCTGTGTTGACAACAACTTGGAGCCACTCGTAGCAAAGAGAGCTGACTGGTACAACAGAATTCAGGTTGCAACTCCAGTTATCGACGGTGTTCTGGATCCAGCTGTTTACAACGTAATCAACACTGTTCTTGCAGAGATTGGTCTTGGTTCAACAACAGTTGATAAGGCTGCTGCAGATGTCAATGCTGCATGGCACACCTTCATTGGTAAGTAATTCACTTAACCACGAATAACAAAAGGCGGGCTTAAAACCCGCCTTTTGTTGTATGATGGCTTTGGACGAAAAGGAATAAATATGAAATATATAGATACCTTACTTACACCTCAGATTAAAACTGAGAACGTTTCCTATAATGGCGTTGTAGACGCAGATGCTAAAGTTGAAGTTAATATAAATCGGGCTTGTAATACGGTCTCTATAGGTGAGAAGGGCGTGGTGATTAATGCTGTGTCTTCTCAAGAGGCCCAGCAGGGTCAAAATTATCTGAAGCAACTTGAAATCCTCTTTGAGGGGAAGCTTCCGGTGTGCGAATTTGAATTTTACAGTCCCGCTTTTAAGTACAGGGGCTTTATGATAGATGTTTGCAGGCACTTCATGCCTGTGGATGAGCTAAAGAGAATTGTCAATGTGATGGCACTCTGTGGCTACAATATTTTCCATTGGCATTTGACAGATGACCAAGGCTGGCGCTTTGAAGTGGAGGGCTATCCGCGCCTCAAAGAAGTCAGTGCAAGAAGAGAAATCAAAGAATACTATAAATATCAGGCTTTCCACGAGGGCCTTTACTCGGATGCGGATTTAAAGGAGCTGGTGCAGTTTTGTGCAGAGCGGGGTGTGCAGATTGTGCCTGAAATAGAGCTTCCGGGCCACGCAACGGCGCTTCTTGCCGCTTATCCAGAGTTTGGCTGTACGGGAAAAACCATTGAAGTTGAAACAAGATGGGGCATTTTTGAGGACGTTTTAAATCCTGCCAGTGAAAAAGCTTGGCAGTTCCTGGAAAAGGCCATGGCAAAACTTTCCAGTATATTTCCAGGTCCTTATTTCCACATTGGAGGCGATGAATGTCCTCATGAACAATGGGAAACCAATGAAGGTTGTAAGGCCCTAATGCAAAAGTTTGGCCTAAAAGATACCAACGAACTTCAGGGTTGGTGCACAACAAAGGCCGCTTCAATCTTAAAGAAGTATGGAAAACGTGCCATTGGATGGGATGAAATTGTAGATGCCCCTGAAATTGATAGCTCTGTTGTTGTCATGTCTTGGCGGGGCCTTGACGGAGCCCGTAAGGCAACCGCTAGGGGACACAATGTAATTTTATGTCCTCAGCAGGGCTGTTATTTGGACAAAGGTTACACAAAGGATGACTTTGAGCCAAAGCAGTGGGGGGTGTACACCGTCAAAGATACCTTTGACATTGACCTAGCAATGAAAGAATTGGGGCCAGAAAGATCTAGCTTAATTCTAGGTGCTCAGTGTAACCTATGGGCCGAGCAAATTCACAATGGCCGTGAGGCGGAGTACATGATGTTCCCGCGCACTTTTGCTTTCGCAGACAGCCTGTGGCTTGGTGAAATGAAGGCCTGGAATAGGACTATAAAGCGAAAAAAAGCTATCAGTGAGCTGTGTTACGCCATTGATATAGTTTGCAGCCCTGCACGTTGGGAGGAGATTTAACCTTGAAAACTTTAGTTCTTGATGGCGTTTGGAAGCTGGTTGCTAGCAAGCTAGAAGCTAATAACTATGATATACAGGATGGTAGTTCTTTTGAGCTGGAGCTTCCTGGCTCTGTACAGGATGCCTTAATTGAGCAGCTGATAGTTCCAGATCCGTACTATGCGGACAATGAGCTGGAAACCATGTTTATAGGAAAGAGCGACTGGAACATTTCAAGGACCTTTGAAATAAGTCCTCTAAACGCCAAAGCTCATTACGTACTAAAGCTTGAAAAGGTGGATACCGTTGCCACGCTTTATATTAACAATCAAAAAGTTGAGAGCTTTGATAATGAGCACAGAATTTTCTTCCTTGACGTCACGCAATATTTGAAGGAAGGTTCAAATTTAATAGAATTTAAATTCATTTCCTCTGAAAAGCTTGCCATAGAAAGAAATAAAGCTCTACCTTACCCCGTGCCATGCTCTCACTACATGTACGATTCCCCAAACCGAAACTTAATAAGAAAAGCTCAGTGCAATGCTGCCTGGGACTGGGGCCTGTGCCTTCAAACTATTGGAATCTACGAAAGCATAGTTTTATATGAATGTGAAAAGTGCTTGCTTAAGTCGTTCTCAGCTGTGCCAAAGCTTGATGTTGCAAAAGGTCTTTGGGTTCTTAATATAGAAGCCAACGTTCTGGCTTTTGATTCTTATAGTGTTACTTTAAAAGCTCAAGTTGAAGCGCTGAAAGAGGTTAGTACTGAAGCACAGCTGAAAATTGGCATAAATATCCTAAAAACAAGTCTTGAAATTCCACAGGATAAGGTTCAACTTTGGTGGCCAAATGGCTATGGAAAGCAGCCTCTTTACAAGGTTGGCGTGGAGCTTGAAGAACAAAAGCTGACAAGAAAGATTGGCTTTAGAGAGCTAGAGGTAAAAAATAACGTGACCCTGGGTGGCAAGGAGCTGACCGTTTGCGTGAACGGGCAGAATATCTTCTGCAAAGGAGCTAACTGGATTCCACTGGATGCAAGGCCAGGCAGGATGACACGCCAGAGGTTCGACGCCGTTATAAAAGACGCTAGGGAAGCCAATATGAATATGCTACGAGTGTGGGGTGGCGGCTGGTATGAAAAAGAGGAGTTTTATGATGCCTGTGACAAGTACGGCATTCTTCTTTGGCATGATCTTATGTTCAGCTGCTCCACGTATCCGGCGCAAGACTGGTTTTTGGAGAGCGTAGAGTACGAGCTCAGAGATCAGATGGCAAGACTTAAAAGCCGTACCTGTATAGCTTTATGGTGCGGAAACAACGAGTGTCTTGGCGCGCTTAACTGGTATGAAGAATCCCTGGCGGACAGACCCCGCTACCTCAAAGACTACGAAAAACTCTACACTAACTGGATAGACCGCATCATGGGCCAAGAGGACCCAGACAGGATGTACTGGCCTTCAAGCCCCTGCGCAGGCCCCGGCGATTACTCTGACAACTGGCATTCGGACGGCAATGGGGACATGCACTACTGGACCGTCTGGCACGAAAGAAAGGACTTTGAGTTCTACCACACAGTGAAGCCGCGTTTTTGCTCGGAATTTGGCTACCAGAGCTTCCCCTCTTTAAGCGAGGTCAAAAACTTTGCTCCAGACGACCAGCTCAACCTGACCAGCCCAATTATGGAGCACCATCAGCGCAACGAAGAAGGCAACTCCATCATCATAGAGATGTTTACTCGCTATTTTCGCATGCCAAATAGCTTTGCCAACCAGCTTTACCTAAGCCAAGTCCAGCAGGCTCTTGCAATCCAAACGGCCGTCACCTACTGGCGCAGTCTCATGCCATACTGTATGGGCACTCTCTACTGGCAGCTCAACGACGTCTGGCCGGTCTCCTCCTGGTCTAGCCTAGAGTATTCCGGCAAGTGGAAAGCTCTTCACTACGCCGCCCGCCGCTTCTACAGCCCCGTGGCCCCGCTACTATACCTAGACAACGGCACCGTACACGTCAAACTTGCAAACGATAGCCCATCTTCCATCCATACCGATATTTTCGTATCTCTCATTCACTTTGACGGCACTTTGGTCGCTTCTTTCAATAAGAGCCTTGACGTTAAAAGCTTAAGCGTTGAACCCGTTTGGCAGTGTGAATTGTCAAAGCTAGAGGTTGAGAATACGTACCTACTTGTGGACTGCGGTTACGACCAAGAAGAGGCTCTCTTACTCACGCGACCTAAGGCTGCAAGACTAGAAGATCCGGAGCTTGTTGTGGAGGCTGTAAATAAGACAGACAAAGGTTTTGATGTTCTATTAAGTTGCAATAAGCCTGCTTTTTTCATAGTTCTTGATGCAGGGGACATCAAAGGCCGTTTTGAAGATAACCTCTTCAGTCTCAATGGCCAGCGCACAGTCCACTTTGAGTGCCAGGAATCTTCAGACCTAGCGGTGCTTTCAGAAAAGGCTTTTGCCTCCCGCCTGCAGGTCTATGACTTGTATTCAAGTTTTGCTAAATAGTCAACTAAGCTATATCAATAGCAAAATGACTCAGAATGAAGCCAAGTATCCCATTGAAAAAGCCAAAGGAATAGCAAAAAAATACACTGAAATCTAATTAGAACCAAGAATTATATTGTGTACTGCTGTATTTGCTCAGCAATGACCTGAGCTAGGATTGCAACATCCAGAGGCTTTGCAATATGGCCATTCATGCCAGCAGCATAAGCATTTGCCTTATCTTCCTCAAAGGCATTAGCCGTCATGGCAATGATTGGAACCTGCGCCTTATCCAAATCCTCTAGGGCTCTAATAGCCCTTGTAGTTTCATATCCGTTCATCATTGGCATTTGAATGTCCATAAGAATAAGATCATAATAGCCAGCAGGTTGCGCCTTGACTTTATCTAAGGCCTCTATGCCATCCCAAGCAGAATCAACTTCAAGGCCCATAGCTTTAAGTAAGGTGTTAGCAATCTCCATGTTAAGGTCATTGTCTTCAACCAGTAGGACCCTGCGTCCAGACAAATCAACATTTGCCTTAGCTTCTTGGTCTAATACCTTTCCATGGACCATTTCTTTTGTAGTAAGCATAAATTCTAGCGTTACGGTGAAAGTAGAACCCTTGCCAAGCTCGCTTTGAACTGTGATATCGCCACCCATGAGGTCTACCAAACTTTTAGTTATAGACATTCCAAGGCCCGTACCTTGGGTATGGCTTACCGTAGAGGTCTTCTCGCGAGCAAACTGTTCAAAAATGTGGCCTTTAAATTCATCGCTCATACCAATTCCGGTATCTTCTATGATGAAATCGTAGTATGCATAACCATTGTGGCTACTTTTTCTTTCCTGCATGGTATAAGTTATTGAGCCACCTTCCGGGGTGAACTTGACTGCATTGGATAGGATGTTTATGAGTACACGGTTTACATGAAGTGCGTCAGCATACACATAGACATCCTCAAGATCCACCGTCTTTTCAGTATAGGTTAATCCTTTGGCTTCTATGTCTGCCTTAACAACATCTTTTACAAGTTGCATCTGATCTTTTATACATACCGGAACCGTCTCAATGGTCACTTTACCGTTTTCAATACGGCTCATATCAAGAATATCGTTAATAAGGGACAGCAGATGCTTACTAGACGTCATAATTTTGCTAAGGTAGTCTCTGGTCTTAGCCTTGTCTTCTATATTTTGCTCAGCCAGATTCGTGAAGCCTATGATAGCATTCATCGGGGTGCGGATATCGTGCGACATATTGAAGAGGAAGGCTCGCTTGGAATGGTTTGCAGCCTCCGCAGTAGCTACAGCTTGAGTTAGATCTGCGTTCTTTTTCTCAAGTTCCAGCTTGTAGAGGTTTTCCTGCTCTTTTTGTTCCGCCATTAGCTTGTTTGTTGCGTGCAATCTTATAAACTGCACCACAGAAAGAGTTAAGATGTAAAGGACAATAGTCGTAGCTACTACTGGCAAAGTATTTGTATAGATTTGTCGTTCAGATAGGAACGCACAGATATAGAAGGTTCGCCCGTGGCTGTATCTACCAAAATAGAATTGTCTTTCTCCCTCTTTAGTAAGGGTAACCATTTTATCGGCCTGTCCGCTGTGGCGAATGTTGTACACCAGCTCGTAGTTCTCTTCTGATATAACCTCCGGAAGGAAATTACTATCGTTGGACGCAATTATTTCATTACCATCCAGGATTACAAAGGTGCCGTTTTGCTCCTTATCATAACCGTCCAGTAAGTTCTGAATGGAAATAATCGATTTTGATGCAAATTCTTTTGCAGTATGCCTATAAACCAATAAAGCGCCAGAGGGACACTGTAAAGCAGCTACATCTATGTAGGACCCATCCTCTAATTGGATGCGCTTCATGTAGACATTGTTAGCATACAGCATCACTTTTTGTATTGTGTCTGCGTTTATCAGATGCCTAAATTGCTCAAAGCCCACGCCGTCTTTTGTGTACTCTTGCGTCACGTTGAAAGCTTGATTTATCAAGGTGATACCGGTAGCTGCCAGCTCTTCAGCATATAATTTTAAATCTTCCTGGGTAACAGCATCATCGCAATCCCTTATAAGCTTAGCACTTTCAGCTTTTCGCATGAGGCTTTTAGCCGCTTCTGTGTCGTTAAATTCAAGATAATTGCTATACTGACGCTTGATGTATTCTATCTCCGTGGCAAGCATGGCATCATTGTTGTGCTTGTCTATATACACACTCACAAGGGTTATCGCCAACGTGAGCGCAAGGCCCATCACAATTGCCACCGTAAGGAAAGCCCCATTAAAAACAGTACCTAGGTTTTTATTTTTCAAGGCTGACACCTCCTAGGTATCGGTCTGTATCCTCCAGATAGCGCTTTATAATCTCCTTAAGCGTTCCGTCTTCTTGCATTCCGATGATTGCTGCGTTCACTTTTGCGCAGAGTTCTGCATCTCCGTTTTTTGCAAATGCCGTTCCTATGGCAGCATGTATGACAGGCACCTCTAGGATGGTGAAAACTGTGTTATAGTCCTTCATATACTGAACAACAACAGGCTCATCCGCCACAAGGGCGTCTACATAATCACAACCCAAAGCTGCAAACGGAAGCGAGTTATTCTCAAAACTGCACACCTGAATATTTTCAGGAATATTTGGATTGCTGTGATTAAGTAGAATGCTTTCTGCAACAGAGGCGGACTGGACGGCAATAGTCTTGCCTTCTAAATCCTGTAGCGAATGTATATTGCTCGTGGCATTGACTACTACCACCTGATTGCTGTTCAAGTAGGGGCCAACCCAAAGATAATCGTCTTCACGACTTTCCATGGTAAAACCTCCCGTTACGCAGTCAATTTCACCGGATTCAAGAAGAGTATCTTTGTCCTCCCAACTGATTTCTACAAAGCTTATGTCGTAGCCAATACGGTCAAAGGCCTCTCTGATAATGTCCATATCAAGCCCAGTAGGTTCCCCGTTATTATCCATGTCTACGAAAGGAGGGTAGTCTTCGCTTCCTATTATGACAACAGGGCGCTCGCTAGAATCCTTTGAAGTTGTGTTTCTATCACAGGCCACAAGCCAAAAGATGAGGGTGACAGCCACTAAGATTGCCAAGATATTCAGCACTTTTTTTCTAACTGAAGTTGGAAAATTCATCTAGCCCCCCTCCTTAATTATATACATTTTAACCACATTGGAGGCTTGTATGCAATAATTTCCTTGCGCTTCAAGGGGATATCGGGCCTAAAAGCGGGCTTGGAAAAATCGGGCTTAGAAGAGTTTGGCTAGCTCGTAGATGAGCACGGGGAGGAAGGGCGCGAGGATGAAGTTGGCCACTTTGATGCGCGTGAGGCCCAGGAGGTTTAGGCCAATGACGGCTACGAGGAGGGAGCCAACTTGCGACATTTGCGCTATTGTGGTGTCGTTGACGAGGGTGGCGAGCCAGCCGGAGCAGAGGGTGAGGAGGGCTTCGTAGAGAAAGCAAACAATGCCGGATAAGCAGCAGCCCACGCCTTTGCTGGTGGCTAGGAGGAAGACGGTGACAATGTCTATGAAAGTCTTGGCCAGGTAGGTGTCGTAGGTGCCCTGGGTGCCGCTTTCTATGCCGCCAACTATCGCCATTGCCCCCACGCAAACGAAAATGGACGAGGAAACCAGGCCCTCTGCTAGGTTGTTATCTTTTGCGCCTAGCTGGTTTTGCACGAACTTGCCAAAGCGCGTAAATAGGCCATCGAAGTCTGCCACTTCCCCCACAATCAACCCGATAACTATTGATACAGTAAGAACTAACAAATTCGTGTCTGCCGAGAATCCAGAAATTCCCGAATAAAGCACGCAAAGTCCCAATGCTGTCATGAGCGCGTCTTTGAAGTGCTCTGGTATGCCTTTTTTTACTAGGGAGCCTAAGAGCCCGGCTATCAAAATCCCAATTCCGTTAATTGTTACGCCTACGAATGTCATACGCGCATACTATTACTTCTTGGCCTCTTGGAAAAGTAAGTTGTCGTAGGGTTAATAAGT
>CAVCYP010000020.1:14621-29760 GCA_963606545.1 Sphaerochaetaceae bacterium | reverse complement strand
CTCAAAGCAACAACTCAAAGCAACCGCCTAAGGCCAACCGTATGAAAGATACAAAAGAATCTTTCAGAAATCAAGAAAGTTTTTACAAAACTAAACTTAAGCAATCAAAGCGCTCATTCCAAAAGCAAAAACGGCAGAAAAAATGTTGGATAGTAGGTTTACCATATCATTGTCCACCCAGCGAATCCCCTGCACCAGCTCCAACTGCCTTCCATCTTTATACTCTTTCTCCGTAAGTTCCCCAGTTGCCGGGTCCTTATAATGAGCCTGAACGCACGCACCAAGATAAGAATCAATGATGCAGCCCACAAAACCGGTGATTGCAATCACGCTCAGCGCCAAAAGTCCCTGGGAAACGCTAGAGCAATACCCGCGATAAAGCACAAACCACACAAACGCAATAACCAAAGAAGAAATGAACGCCGTAGCAGTACCCAAAAGCGTCACCCCGCCAGAAAGGCCCTTTGGAACCGGCGTGAAATTTCTAATAGAAACTGGAGGGCGTTTACTAAGGCGACCAACTTCACCAGCAAAGGTATCGCTAGTAGCCTCCGCAATAGCAGCACCAAGCAAAATCAAAGCAGAAAGCTTTCCTGTACAGTACCAAATAAGAGCACCAATGGTAGCCATAAGACCATTGGCAAGCACCTGCATCACATCCCGCTTGGAACCTTTTTTCTCAATAAGCAGTTCGCCCAAAGATTGTTGTCTAATGCGCTTAGAAACCTTACCAACAACATTTGAGCCAACGAAGAAAAGCACCAAAAGAAGGAAGCCTTCCAATTGTGAACACCATAGAACAATAACGCCCATAACAAAGGCAGACAATGCCCCACTAACATCTAACGACTGTTTTTTTAAGGCCACAACGGCAAATAAGGCCATCATTCCTACAATAAAGACCAACGACCACGGCCACTGTAAAGAAAATAAAAGATTATCAAGATAAGCAATCATATAAGCCCTGCCATTAGAAAAACTACAATAGGAACAGAAATATTATCCAGCCCAAACGGAGTCACCGCCTCAAAGACAGCTGCAACAAATCCTGCCAAAAGGCTCAAGAGAACAAGAGTAAGAGAAAGCCCAAGCCCCAAGTACAGGCACTTCAAGCCCAGCACTAAAACCGCCACAATAAGCAGCATGGAGACGGAGCCCAACACCGTTTTCTTGGCACCCTTATAGAGCTTTTTCTTGCCGTATTTGGCCCCAATTAAGGCAGCAAAACCGTCTCCGTAGCCCATGCCCAAAAGCCCACAGCCCACATCAACTTTACTGCCAACACCAAGCTCAAGCAAAACTAAAAGAGCTATAACTGCAAGCGGATAATACACCACGCCCCAGCTTCTCTTCTTTGCCCCAGCCTTGCCCAGGATAGCCTCATACGCGCCACTAGCGGTGAGTACAAAATTAATCACAGCAAAAAGCCCAAGCCCTACCACTGGCCAAACGAAGGTCTCAAAGCAGTAATAATAGATAAAAAACCAGTTGGAAACCCCAATATGGACTATTTTTCTGGCCACCTCCGAGCGCATTGCACCACTAGAAGCCCCACTAGAGCCAGCAAAGCCAACTCCAGCTCCCCCTTTTTTCACCACAAGATAGGCCGCCCCTAGGCACAAAGCAATAAGAAGCCCAGAAAGCGCAAAGCCCAAAAGGTCACCAGGCACGGCCACCGCCTCCGCCAAAACCGCCGCCGGAGAAGCCACTAGAACTAAAGCCACCACCGCCAACCTTACCGCCTGGAGTACTCTTTGGCACCACGTGGGCCGGTAGCTGTCTATACATTCTTCTAGTCATCCTAGAAAGATAATAGGCATCAATTGCAGAAGGCCCTCTATACCACTGAACCGGTGGAATAACAATACCTTCAAACTTCTTGGCCCACTTATCCTCCAGCCCAAGCACAATTGCATAACTAAGCGTGTGATAATACAGCAGAGGGTCATCCTTAATCAGCAGCTGCAACACAGACAGCTCCACCTTCTCAATAAACTCCCTGTAGCCCAACACCTGCTCCAGCATCTTATTGCCGTAGCTACTTCGCCTAGGCATAATTGACGCCACAAAGCTTATACCAATAGACCCCAAAACCGATACTCCCGCTTGCGCTAAGATTTCATCGCCCAGAATCTCATAACCAAAAAGATAAAGAATGCCAAAACCAATAATGCCCGGAATAACACAGACCACAATTGCAAAGAAATTAGTCTTCCTTATATGCCACTTTTTAAAAAGATTTTCAAAAAGGATATCATCAAAAGCTGGAAGCGCAAAAGCAACAAGAATAGCAAGAGCTCCATCCTCTTCAGGGAACTGGCACAAACACATTCTACAGAAAAGGAAAAGCACTGGAAGCACAGCGACAAAATAGAACACCCGGGAAAGAACAACGCTCTTAGTCTCGGTTAATTTCTTATCCTTAGTAAAATAACCTGCAGTCTGAAGCTTTGTGTGCATCAAACATTCGTAGAAATTGTTCTTTTCCAAAGTTTTGAAAGAAACCGTGTCCCCAATTGAGCAATTTTTAAACAAACCATTAAAAAGGTTGACTTCAAAGTAAGGGATATTCTCCCCCTTCTCTATTGCATAAGCCTCTATGTCTTTCAACTTTGTGAAGGTAAATTCATCTTTTCCATCTTCATTGATGGAAAGAAGCCCCTTGTCCGCCCAGTAGAAAATCATAGAAATTTCATCTTTGTCATCTGTAGAGCCATCATACAAATAGCCAACCTGTAGCGGCGACAAGCCGTCCGGCGCCTTGAAGCGCGCCGAGATTATCGGGATAGGGTCGCGGCCGTTGAACTGCCAGACCAACACGGTAAGTATAAGTACGAGGGCGGAAAGGACTGGGTTGAGGACTTTGAAGAGCGCTCTGTAGTCCCAGGGGGTATGGGCGCCCACGTACCAGCCGTCTGGAAGTTGGACGCGCACGGTTAGAGCCTCGTACGCGCGCAAGGAAGTGCAGGTGCCAGAGACCACTACGGAGCCGTCTGCCTGCTCTGTTATTGTGTACTGGACGCCGTTGCTGGACCTTGAGCCATAGGACCCGCTAGTGAACCAAATGTTGTCTTCAATGATGGATTTTAGGTCATAGCCAACAGATGCGGGGAACGTGATTGAGAATTTCACCGCTTTGATTGGGCATTCCCAGCCATCGCCTACAATATTGAAGTAAAACTCGTCGTAGCCGTCATTTAGGTCCGCAAACATGTCGCTGTCATAGGTGATGGTGTAATCTTTGTAGCCATTAAAAGCCCTGCCAGCGGAGCCAATTTTCATCACGTAGTAGCCGTTTTCCGTGTCAGTTTCAAAGTCGTCCGTACAGGTGACGTGGGAAATTTCAGCCTGCACCCCGTTATAGCTAGAATAGTCATACGGGATGTATCTGTAAAAGCCGTGATGTAGGCCTTGGAAGTAGAAACTCAGGTTTTCAGTGATGCTGTAAACATCGTTTCTACCCACCACAATAGAGACATCATATTCATCCATGTAATAATCTGTTTGTGCAAAAGCAAAGCACAAACAGACCATCAAAAACAAGACTACGCCTAAAGTTTTTTTCATATTGTATAATTAATTAAAGCTAACCTTTACGTTCTGTCTCTCTTCGTTTGCAACTTCAAGATAAGACATCTTCTTAAACTTTCCACCAAAAATTCCAACAATCAAAGAAGTTGGGAAAGTCTCAATTGTTGTATTGAAAGTCTTAACAACAGCGTTGTAGTACTTTCTAGCCTGAAGAATATCTTTTTCAAGCTCTGAAAGCTGCTTCTGAAGCTCTGTGAAGTTTGTGTTAGCCTTGAGCTCTGGATAAGCCTCAGAAAGAGCAAACAAGCTCTTAAGAGTACCAGCAAAAGCATTATCTGCCTTGTCCTTTTCCTCAATGGTTCCGGCGTTCATAGCCTTATTTCTGGCCTCGATAACCGCTGTCAAAGTCTTCTGCTCGTGGCTTGCGTAGCCCTTTACTGTCTCAACCAAGTTAGGAATAAGGTCATATCTCTGCTTGAGATGAGTATCAATCTGAGCATAAGCCTCTTCTCCCTGATTCTTAAGTTTTACACACTTGTTATAAGTAGAAATAACAAGCAGAACCAAGATAACAACCACCGCAATAATCAAAAAAGCTGTCATTTTTCTCTCCTTTTAGCTCAACTGAGCTGGTTTCTTAGAGCCCGTTTTACGGAGCCTCAAATTCCTAATAATTTCGAATAGGCCTCAAGGTTTCCGTCGCCTTCACAGCCAGCCAAAACCTTCTTAGCCAAAATCTTTCCAAGCTGAACGCCCTCTTGGTCAAAGCTATTTATATTCCACACAAAACCTTGGAACATAACTTTATTCTCAAAGTGAGCCAAAATTGCACCCAGCGCAAACGGCGTCAGCCTATCTGCCACCAGCACGCTAGACGGACGCGAGCCCGCAAACTCCTTGTTTGGATTCTCCAAGTTATCCCTACCGCAGGCAAAAGCCACCATCTGCGCCACCAAATTTGCCTTAAGCTTGGTGTGACTTGTAGACCCGCCACTTACCGAATCCAACTCCCCCTGCGCCTCTTTGAACCCGATAAACTGCATTGGCACAATATCGGTTCCCTGATGCAGAAGCTGGTAGAACGAATGCTGCCCGTTAGTGCCCGGTTCACCAAAAATAACCGGACCGGTCTGGTAGTTAACCTTTTTGCCAAATCTATTTACATGTTTTCCGTTAGACTCCATGTCCAGCTGCTGGAAATGAGCCGGCATCCGGTCAAGACATTGAGCATATGGAAGCACAGCGCTGTACGGGTAACCAAGAACGTTTCTAAGATAGATTCCAATCATGGCATCCATTAGAATTCCATTCTCTTTGATATTAGGATTTAAAGCGGCAACATCTTCTGCATGAGCGCCATCCAAAACCGCCTTAAAAACATCATAACCATAAGTCAGAGAAAGAATTACACCACCAACAGCACTGGTTGCTGAGTATCTTCCGCCAATGTAGTCATCCATGTAAAAAGCTTTGAGAATGTTTGTATCCTTAGCAAGCGGACTGGTGTTGCTGGTAACCGCTACCACATGCTTTTCTGGCACAAGCCCTTCAATTTTGCTGTCTCTCATAACTTTGAAGACCAAATCTCTGTTTGCAAGAGTCTCTTGAGTGGTTCCGCTCTTGGAAACCAGAATGAACAAAGTGGATTCCAAATCTAGATTCTCCAGCACCTGTGCTGCGTCATCTGGGTCAACGTTTGAGATGAATTTTGCCTCAAGTTTCTGTGTACAACCATCCTGTTTTCCAACCAGAGCGAGGGCGTGACAGAGGGCTCTAGGCCCTAAATCTGAGCCACCAATGCCAATCTGGACCACCGTTTTGATTTTTTTGCCCGTTGAACCAAGGATTTCACCGCTTCTGACTTTCTCTGAAAAGTCCTTAATTTTAGCAAGCTCGTTATTATAGAATTCACCCTTTTCTACGCCATCGGCCTTAACGGGAACGCCTTCAAGCACTCTGCCACGGGTAAGCTGGTGGAGGACAAGGCGGTTTTCGCCCACGTTCATGACCTGTCCGGAAAGTAGAGCTTTGTATTTGGCAATCAGCTCCTGCTCGTTGGCAAGCTCCTGGAGAGCTTCAATTGTTGCGTCGTCCACGGGTAGGGCTGCATAGTTGTATTTGAGAGAGCCGGCTTCCGCTATGGTGCTGGCTTCAATTCGTTGTGGGTTAAGGCCTTTCTTGATGTCAAAAGGCTTGCAGGCCTGAAGCTTTGCAAAGCTTTTGGTGGCATCTAAATCATTATAGTTCAAGTTCATATAACAAGACACTCCTTATAGAGATTAATAATTATATCCCTAAAAGCCTCTATAAAACAACAGTTAACCTCTATTGAATATTTACCATTAGAAACATAAACTAATTTTCCAATGAAACGCCTTATTTTTGCTGTTCTTTTACTAGCCCTTGCCTCTTTTGCATTTGCAACTACTTATATAATAGATAATTATGAGTTTATTTTTGATGGCAATACAGATGCATCGGTGGTTTACTCCAAACTTGAGCTTGAGGATAATCTTTCTTTTGAAAGCTATGAGGCGCTAGAAAACTTTGTGACAAGCAAAGAGCAAGAAATTGCAAACTGGAATATCTTTAACAAAACCAGTAGCGCTGTAGTGGAGAAGTTCAGTGCAAGCGACACGAGCGATGAAAAACATTACACCGCCGTCTTTAAAATCAACGATAAAACCCCAATTGTAGTGTTCCCCGTGCCCAAATACGATTCCAACACCGGGGCCTCCTTGGGCGTGGGAGTAGCTTCAGAGAATTTTGTAGGCAAGTTAGCGCACTTTTTCTCGCAATTTACTTTTGAGCAAAAAGATAAGACCTTTGAAAATGCAAACTATGCGCTAGAATTTTTCTTGGACAGGTTCCCTATTTCAGACTTTCATTTGGACTGCTCGCTGACCTTTTTGTATGAAGGATTAACGAACAAGCTCTCACTAAATTTCAACACCCACCTTTACGATTTACAGATTGGAGACGTGGAAACCCTCGATTTTAAAACAACTGTAAAACTCAATCACGCAGAAAATGGCAAGTTTGGCGTGGAATTGTTTTCCTATCTGGCCACATTTAGAAATCTTGTTCAGAGCCTAGGAGGCTTCACCTTCACCCAAGGCTTTAACTACTACCACCGTAGCCAAGAAATTACAACCAACAACCTTCTTACTTATTACGGAATAAAGATTAAAGATACACCGGCGCTTCTAAACCTAGAGGTTTATACCACCAACAAATCCAAAACCCAAAGCTCTGTTGACGTCACCATGAAAGAAAGCTTTTCCGTCCCCTTTAATCTCTCCTATGGCTTCACGTTCACCCCTACCATAGCCATCATTAATGCCTTCACCTCTAAACCCAACAAGCTTATTACCGTCTCTGCTACTGTAATTCGCTCTGCATTAAACAAAGACATTAATGGCAACCAAGACTTCAGAAAAGGGGATTCCTTCTCCCTTTCCGTCTACAAAGCCATGCCCCTTGAGGACTTAACAGAAACCACTTCACAGTACGCAACCCTCTCCTTCAAACTATTTCCTTATGCCAATTTATGGCTAAATCCTTCTATGAGAATTTCTGGAATTATATCGATGAATGTGGTTAACAATCTAACTTCTGACGATAACGAAAACGCAAGTCGTGTTTTGCCAACAACCTATTTACGTGGAATCCTAGACAACAATGAATACATTAAAGACCTTTGGAATACAATTCTTATTGCAAATTTTGACATAAAAACCAAGGTTTTAGCTCTTGGTTCTTGGGCAAGCCTTTATTTATCGCCTTTTGCAGACGTTGCCTATCTTGCAAAGTTTTCTAGTGCTAATGCTGGTGCTGGCTCTCATTGGCTTTGTACCGTTGGAATAGAAGCAATTGGAGTCCTGAACAATGTTGCAAACTACCCCCTAAGGATATCGCTTGGCTTTAATACTGAAACCTTTAACACTGAGAAGTTAGAATACGAACTTTTCTTTGGCTTGAATTTGTTCTATTAGAGAGGTTTATTCTTCTTAGTCTTCGTCTGTTTCTGGGATTCTAGACTTAAAGCTCTCAAGAAGATCTTCTTTTGTAACCCCTTCTCTGAGAACAATTAAGACAGTGTCATCACCAGCAAGAGTTCCAAGAATTTCTGGTAGGCTGAGCGTCTCAAGCGCCAAAGCTACGCTATTTGCATGGCCGCTTCTGGTTTTTACAACACCAACGTTTCCGCTAAACTCTATGGAAACAACACCCCGTCTAACATCTTGAATATAACTCTTTTCAGATTCAGCAATTAAATCATGCTCTGGAAGAGAATAGTAATAGCCACTCCAACCATCTGAAATCTTTCCAACTTTAAGGGCCTTAAGGTCTCTTGAAAGAGTGGCCTGAGTAACATCAAAGCCATCCTCTTTGAGTAGGTTTAGTAGTGTATCTTGGTTATCAATCTTATTTTTCTTTATTAATTCTTTAATAGCAGTAAGTCTGCCGTAACGCTGCTTCATATTTTCTCCCATTTAGTGGTTTGACCGTTGTTAAGGATACAACGAACTTGCATAAAAAAGCAACCTTATTGCATAAACTTCAACTAGACTGCTTAAAGAACTTCTCAATAAGTATATCTAGAAAATAAGTATTCAGACTATATTCTGCACTCTCAAACGTTGCAATCAAATTAACCCCTTGGAAGATCCCATATTTTGCATACACCTCAAGCTTTTCAAAAGTATCATTTCTATAATCAGCTTCCCCCATCTTTCCAAAATGTTCCCAGTAATATTCTTTTTTATTATATGGGTTTAACACATAAAAATCCGGATAAAAACATCTTTGATTATCTGCATAAAAGGCCACCTCATAATGATAAGGAATCCCCGCATCAAAAAGCTTATTTGCAATAATCAGCTCACTCTTTGAGCGCACCAACTCTCCTTTCTTTGTCCTAAAATTAGTATTCACCGGCCATGGCGATTTCTTAAGCCTCATAGCCTGCCACTCTTTGCAATACTCTACATCAAAGCTTTGGACAGGAGTAATCAATGCTTTGAGTTCTGTTGGAAAATCATCATAAATTTTGTCTAAATTGAATTTTTCTTCTGCCTTTTTCAAAACCTCTATAGATTTATCTATGGCCTCTTTTCTTGTTTTTATTGCAGCATAAACCTGTTTGTCATACCTTTTTTGCGCAAGAGCAGCAATCTCCTGCATTTTAGTATGATTGAGATACTTAGCGGATGTTTCACCATCCTTGTATAGGTAAAAATTCACCTTCCCATGTTTTTTTACTATTGCAAGAGACCCCTCAATTGCAGAAGCTTGTCTTTTCTCAATTTGTTGCATCACATAGTTTGAGTACTTAGAAATTTCAATTAATTTCTTGATTTGCTCCTGCATTACTGTCTCCTGTAACTCAAATGTTGCATGTAAATCACCAAGAGGCAAGTTTATTTTTTTACTATTTCCCGAGAAAATGGCAAAATTTGGCTTTTCTCGGGAAAATTTCCCGAGAAAAGTGATTTATTGTGGTTTTCTCGGGAAAATTAACACACAAAAGAAGCCTAAAAACTATTCCAGCTCAAAGGAGCCCATGTAGAGGTCATGATAGACTCCATTTTCTGCAATGAGCTTCTCGTGGTTGCCTCGCTCTATGATGCGGCCATGGTCTAGGACCATGATGACATCTGAATTTTGAACAGTTGAAAGTCTGTGGGCAATTACAAATACTGTTCTGCCATTCATGAGCCTATCCATGCCACTTTGTACCAAGGCCTCAGTACGGGTATCAATTGAGGAGGTAGCTTCATCCAATATCATGACTGGTGGATTAGATACGGCAGCACGTGCAATGGAAAGAAGTTGTCTCTGGCCTTGAGAAAGGCCACTGCCATCGCCTTTAAGAACTGTGTTGTAGCCCTCTGGGAGCATACGTATGAAGTTATCGGCATTGGAGAGCTTGGCGGCGGCTATGCAGTCTTGGTCCGTGGCGTTGGGGTTGCCGTAGCGGATATTTTCCATGACGGTGCCCGTGAAGAGGTTAACGTCTTGGAGGACTATGCCTAGGCTGCGGCGGAGATCGGCTTTTTTGATTTTGTTGATGTTGATGCCGTCGTAGCGGATTTTGCCGTCTGCAATGTCGTAGAAGCGGTTGATGAGGTTGGTGATAGTGGTTTTACCGGCTCCGGTGGCGCCTACAAACGCTATTTTCTGGCCAGGTTCGGCGTACAAGGTGATGTCGTGGAGGATTTCTTTGCCCGGGACGTAACTGAAGTCTACGTGGTCAAAGACTATGCGACCTTCCAGTTTGGTGTAGGTGAGAGTGCCGTCTGTGTGGGGGTGTTTCCAAGCCCAGAGACCGGTGTGCTCAGTGGTTTCAGTGAGGCTGCCGTCCTCGTTTTCTTTGGCGTTGACCAGTGTGACGTAGCCGTTGTCCACTTCAGGTTTTTCGTCCATGAAGGCAAAAATTCTGGAGGCGCCGGCAAGGGCCATGACTATGGAGTTGAACTGGTTGGAAATCTGCGAGATTGGGTTGATGAAGTTTCTGGAGAGGGTCAGGAAGGAGGCAATGGTGCCTAGCGTGAGCGTGTTGAAGCCTAATAGGGTTAGGTTTGACGTTGCGCTTACTGCCATGTAACCTCCTATAATAGCTATAAATACGTAGCAGATATAACCCACAGAGTTCATCATTGGCATCATGGTGTTGGCCATGCTGGTGGTGAGGAAGGCGTTCTTGGCCCACTCTCGGTTTCTTTCTTCTAGACCTTCGTAGTTTTTGTCCTCGTGGCAGAAGACTTTGATGACTTTCTGACCGTTGACCATTTCTTCCACGTAGCCGTTAAGTTTTGCAAGCGAGGTCTGCTGGGCAATTGAGAATTTGCCAATCTTGGAAATGAAAACTCTAATGAGGCGCATTACAACAAAGACAATGAAGCAGACCACTAAAGTAAGCCAAACGCTCTGATATAACATGCAGAAGAAAACTGTCACGATAGTAAAGGCAGAGGAAATTAATTGCCCCATTGACTGGGTAATCATTTGTCTCAAGGTATCTGAATCGTTGGTGTAAAGACTCATGATTTCGCCGTGAGTATGAGTATCAAAGAAGCTAATTGGCAGGCTCTGCATCTTGTTGAACATGTCGTCTCTTATGCTCTTAAGGGTGCCTTGAGCCACGTTGACCATGAGTCTGGAATAGGCATAGGAAGCAATGATTCCAACAAGAAAGATGACCGCAAACACGGCTAAGGCCTTCAAAAGTCCAGTGAACACTGGGTTTTGGACCATCAAAAGTGGCGTAATGTAGGAATCAATCAAGGTTTGAAGGAACATTGATGCGCCTGCACTAGTAATTGCACTTATGAGGATGCAAAACAAAACAACAATGAGTGTTCCCTTGTAGGGTTTCATATAGGAGAACAGACGCTTTAAAGTTGAGAAGTCCATCCTAGGACGTGGCGGCATGCCAGCACCTGGCATATTCTTTATCATATTCTTATCTTTCTCTTTCATTTGTTATCCCCCTTCAGCTGGGATTCGTAAACCTCTCTGTAGATGCTACAGCGCTCCAAAAGCTCCTCATGCGTACCAATATCGTTAATTTTTCCATCATCAAGAACAATAATCCTGTCCGCATTCTGAACCGAGCTAATTCTCTGTGCAATAACAATTTTGGTAGTCTCCGGCATAAAGCTTGAAAGCGCCTTCTGAATGCTTGCATCCGTATGCGTATCCACAGCACTGGTCGAGTCATCCAAAATCAAAATCTTAGGCCGAGCCAACAGCGCCCTAGCAATACAAATACGCTGCTTCTGTCCACCGGACACGTTCACGCCACCCTGCTCTATATAAGTATCGTAACCCTTTGGCATAGCAGAAATAAACTCGTGCGCACAAGCCAGCTTACACGCCTGCACCATCTGCTCATCCGTCGCATTTGGATTACCCCACTTCAAGTTCTCCTTCAGCGTACCAGAAAACAAATCATTCTTCTGCAGCACCATGGCAACACTCTTACGCAGCGCCTCAAGATCATACCTACGCACATCCACGCCGCCAACGCAAACACTACCCTCCGTTGCATCATAAAGTCGCGGAATCAGCTGCACCAACGACGACTTAGACGAGCCCGTCCCGCCAATAATCCCCACAGTCTCCCCGGAGCGAATATGCACGTCCACGTCGCTCAGCACCTTCTTGTCCGCCTTAGACGCATACACAAACCCCACGTGATTAAAGTCAATTCGCCCGTCCTTCACCTGCTCTATAGCTCCATCCGGATTCGTGATATCGCTCTTTTCCTCCAACACCTCCACAATTCTTCTAGCCGATGCCTGCGAAATCACAATCATGGTAAAAATCATAGAAAGCATCATCAAACTCATCAGAATCTGTGAAGCATAGGTAAACAAAGCCGTCAGGCTTCCGGTGGTAAGCCCGGCAGCAGCATTGTTGCCACTAGCAATAATGGCTTGCGCTCCAAACCAAGAGATTAAAAGCATACAGGTGTACATACAGAACTGCATAATAGGCCCGTTCAAGGAAATTATCTTCTCAGCTTTTGTGAAATTATCCTTAATTGAAGTACTAACTTCTTGGAACTTATCCTCTTCATGCTTTTCCTGATTGAAGGATTTAACAACTCTAATACCTCTAACATTTTCCTGAACAATATTGTTCAACTTATCATAAGTTCTAAAAACCTTATCAAAGGTAGGATGGACCACGTTAGAAATAATCATCAAAGCAATGAACAAAATCGGCATTGCAAAGAGGAACAGCATTGAAATATCGCTATCCACCTTGAAGGCAGCAATAACAGCAAAAATCAACATAGCAGGAGACCTGACCGCAATCCTGATAATCATCTGGTAGGCATTCTGAATGTTAGTAACATCTGTGGTAAGTCTTGTGACAATTGAGGAAGTGGAGAACTTATCTATATTAGAAAAAGAGAAGGTCTGCACATTCTTGTACATATCCTCTCTCAAATTAGCAGCAAAACCAACCGAGGCCTTTGCTCCAAATCTTGCAGAAAAGATTCCCGTTGTCATGGCTAAAATTGCCAAAACCAGCAAGCCCAAACCATATTTCCAAACTGCAGCCATGTTGCCCATGCCAATACCCTTGTCCAGCAACATTGACATGCATATTGGAATGATAATCTCAAACAAAACCTCAATCATTGAGCAAAAAATGGTAAACAAAGATGCAGCCTTGTTGTCTCTTATGCTCTGCATCAAAACCTTCACCACTGATTTCTTTTTTCCCATTATCAATCTCCCAAATTATTATAAATTGTTTCCAGCGCACTCTTTAGAATCATAATCTGCTGATCTGACAGACTGCTGAGCATCTTCTGCTCGTTGGCATCAATCATGGCACACATCTCTTTTTCTAAAGCAACAGCCTTCTCTGTTGTTGTTATGATTCTGTTACGCCTATCTTTCTGATCCATTGTGCATTGCACAAAGTCCTTCTCCTTCAGCCTAGCAATCAGCCCCACAACGGTGGGATGAGAAACCCCCAAATGGTCCTCAATCTCCTTCTGCGTTGCACAGCCACCTTTTTGACCAAGGAATCTCAGGATTCTACTCTGTGAAAGAGTAAGTCCATGTTCTACTAAATTAGCATCAGCCTTTGTTCTAAGCTTGTCATTAACCAGCTTTAGAAGATAGCCAACTTTTCTATCACACAAAGTGCAATTTCCACTCATTTTTACTCCATGCTACGTTTAAAAAGTGTAGCATGCTACATTTATTCTGTAGCACGCTACAAATATATTGAGATTGAAAGCTGTTGGCAAGTACTTCTTAAATTTTTTTTGCAGCAAAACTGTCGCAAAATTCTAGTTTTTTTGGGGTTTTGCGACACTAACCGTCGCAAAACTAAAAACTTCTGTCATTTTGCGCTATTTTTGATGTAATTACCCCTTGTTCTGCAAGAAAGGCTTCAACAGTTTCAGCTGCCAGCTGGCAAAGATCGGGACAGGGGCGCTTGGTGTAATAGGAGTGGTCGCGAGCATCGGGCATGGGGGTGTCGCGCTTGTGGTCCAGGTGGAGGAGTTCGCGGCAGACAATGGAGCCGGCTTGCGCTTCAAAGCGGCGGGCCAGTTCTTGGATGTGGGTGTAGAGGATGGGTTTTTTTGCGTTTTCCGCGGGGCCGGAGTAGCCAAAGAAGTACGAGCAGACAAGAAACATGCCGCTGACGGTGCCACAAACTTCGCGTAGGCGTCCCATTCCGCCGCCAAAGCAGCTGGTGGTGGACAAAAGGAATTGCAGTTTGTCTGTTGCAATGACGTCCTCAAAGGCCAATAAGACAGATTGGGTGCAGTTGTAGCCCTTTAAGAAGTTTTCTTTTGCTTTTTCGCCACGTGTCATAGTTGCCTCCGCTCTAGTATTTCCTAGGTTTCCTAATTATACTCAGATGCTAGCACAAAGGGCAGAGGGGGCGCGCCATGTCTTTAACACAAATTGCAATTGTCATAGCACTGGGAATAATTGAGGGCATCACGGAGTGGCTACCCATCTCCAGCACGGGCCATATGCTGCTGTTTGATAACGTGCTGACCATCAACGCCAGCGCCGAGTTCAAGAGTATGTTCTTTGTGGTAATACAGTTAGGGGCAATTCTAGCTGTGGTAATTCTCTACTGGCATAAGCTGTGGCCGGTTGCGCGACAAGATGATAAAAATGGCAAGCAGGCTCTTGCGTGGAAGAAGGACACCCTAGTCCTCTGGCTCAAGACTATAATTGCCATTATCCCTTCCGGTCTAGTGGGAATTCTCTTTGATGATTGGATGGAAGAACATCTTCACACCCCGCTTATAATTGCAATTGCACTAATAATTTACGGTGTGCTTTTTATTATTATTGAACATTGGAACAAGCGCCGCACGCCCATCACCCACTCCACGGACGATATCACGTTGCGCCTTGCCCTTTACGTGGGCCTTTTTCAGGTGCTATCGCTGATTCCAGGTACCTCACGCTCCGGCGCCACCATCATGGGCGCCCTCCTTTTGGGCCTTGACCGCACCACCGCTGCCGAGTTCTGCTTCTTCATGGGCATCCCAACCATGGCCGGCGCATCGCTAATCAAACTTCTCAAGTTTGGCCTGAGCTTCACTGCTTGGGAGCTTCTCATTTTGGCCCTTGGCACGTTGACGGCCTTTCTGGTCTCCCTAGCCGTCATCAAATTCCTCATGGCTTACATCAAAAAGCGCACCTTCACCGCCTTTGGCATCTACCGCATTGTGCTAGGCGCCATAATCTTGGCCCTAATATGAAATGGAAATCAAGCTGCGCTTGCCACACTAATCCCACTCGTCGTCCAGATCCTCAATCCAGACCACTGGGTCTTCCTTGCACTGGGGCCTCAACTCATCTAGCAGATTGTCAAAGCAGGACTGACAAAACGATATTCTGACATGCCTGCCCGCATATCTAGACCCCGGGCCAATCCAACGCTCAAAATCCAGCGCATCCTCAACATCCCAGGAAGAAAACGGCTCCCCGCAAATAGTGCAATGGAACTTAGCCGCTTCCTTCTCTGTGTCCTCGCTGGTCATGAATCTTGTCTTCTTCATGAACTCAATTACACTTCTTTTCATTTTATCCTCCATTCTGCAAGCTTT
>CAVCYP010000020.1:0-14544 GCA_963606545.1 Sphaerochaetaceae bacterium | reverse complement strand
CTGATAGGAGATGATCTCTTGGACCTCGTCGTAGGACAAGGTATTTATGCCGGAGGCAAAATCGGGCTCAGAGGATTGAGCTTCGTCTTCTGGCCTTACGAAGATGCGCCCTTCACTTTTTTCCGCCAGCTGATCAAGTAAAGCATCAAAACATTCGGTGCAGAAAGACATCTTCACATGACTTTCATCGTACCGAGAGCCAAAACCCATCCAGTATTCGATATTTGCATCCTGCATTGCATCCATGTAGGTAAACGGTTTGCCACATTTTGTGCAGTAAAACCTTGCAGCTACCTGATTCTTCTTCTCTGGATTCAAGTCTTTTGTCTTTTCAATAAAACCTTTAATGTCCATCACTTACTCCATATATAATATTCTTGACAGCCCAAACGGGGCGGTTGGTTTTGCGTTTGCCAAATCTTGATATAAGATTGCCAAGACGCTTGCCTATCCGGCAGCTTGCGGTACGCCAACGCTCTTGCACCTTGCGTACTCTCTATGGATACACCCCAAGGTACAAAAGCCTTTAGTGGCCGTCAAGCAATTTTGAGAATTTTTCAAAATTTTTTCCAACTTTAAACCAAGACAAAATAATTTCTTGCAGTATAACAAATTATTTTTAAACTACAAGTTTAATGCCAAAAGAGGGAAATTTTTTTATATTAGAGTCATGGATACAAAAGGAGCCAAATGGAAGCTAGGCAACACGACCATTAGCCAGGCCATTAGCCATGCTATTAGCCTGCCTTTTAGCTGTGAAACCTAAAGTTTCCTGAGGCTCAATTGGATTTTTGGCTACCAGGATGTCTTCAAATTTGACATCCAGCAGGTAACACAAGGCAAAAAGGTTGTCAACGCTAGGAAGACACTGACCCCACTGCCATTTGTAGATAGCCTGTGGTTCTTCAAAGCCAAAATAGTTTTGAAGGTCTTTTACAGAAAGGTTTCTTTCCTGTCTTAAGCGTTTAATGTTTTTGCCGGTTGCCTGTACGTCGATAAAGGGGAAATAGTTGTTCATAACAGAACCTCCCAAAACATACGTCTGATAGTATACGACAAAATCGCACAAAAGTCAATCTTATAAGGATATACACAATAATAATAAAAGGAGGAACTCATGCTCTATTACAAATTCAGAATCCGCGTCACCGACGAAAATCCAATCCTAAATGTATCGGATGACAATTATGGAAACTGGACCTCGGAAATTAAGGACAAAACCACAACCTACAATGAACAAAATGAAGGCAATCCTTTCTCTTTAAACCAGTTTTTTGTTTTTAATGCAACCAAAGACTATTTGATAGTCTGTGGAACCTTTGGATATAGATGTAAAATTAAGCCTGAAGAAGCTGCCAAAAACTTTGTCACCAGCTTAGGTTTTAAAGTGGCTTCCGTTGAAGATGCAGAAGAAATTAAAATCTCCAGTCTTGCACATTATGCTCACATGGCAGATCATTGCCAGTTTCTAGAGGATGAGGACAAGGTTCTCATGGAGTGTAGCCTTGGCTCCTATGGTGGCATCAGAAGTGCCAATTTCCAAGAACACTTTATCTCTGAAGACTATTCTCTTGAAAAAGCAAAACTTGAGGCCAAGAAGGCTAATTGCTCCAACAGTCTAGTTGCTGAACTGGAAAGAATTTACACTCCGCAGAAACAGACCTCCTTCATTGGAAACCCTGTTCACTATCTTCTCTACTGCGATGACAAGGATTCTGCAAAGAAGATTTCAGGAATTATCGGGTCAGCACTTTACGCAAATGGGAGACTGAAGAGTAAACGTATGCTCTTTCAAGACTTATCCAAGCTGTGGACTCGCCGTAGCCATTCCGTGTGGGATGACGATGAAAATACAGATTTGCTGGTCAGAAACTTCTTTCACTACCAGAAAGGGGGCTCGCTGGTGCTCACGGCAAACAACCTCACTGGCTCTAACTTTGCGCAAAAGTGCGAGCTTGAGCTGGAAACACTGGCTCAGCTACTTGACTCGTACAAGGTGGAGACGCTCTCTATAATTGTCCTAGACAAGGGCGCAAAAACCCTGGGCGAGACCATCAAAAACCAGCTTCCCAAGGTGCGTTTTGTGGAAATTGAGGAGGAAAGCTTCTACGCCGATACCATGAAGGAGCTCCTGCTTGAAAAAGCCGCCATTGACCAGATTGAAGACACTGCCAGCCTCCTGGACGCCATCCCCAAGGGCAACCGCGCCTTCTGCTCCAAAGACGTCACTGAAATCTACTCCAACTGGCTGAACACGCGCCTTGCCAACGAAGTCTACCCTCAGTACAAGGAAATCAAAACCGGCAACCTGGGTCTGCTTAAGCCTAAAGGCGATGCCTACACGGAGCTTCAGACGCTAATTGGCCTCAAGTCTGCCAAAACTGTAATTCAGCAGGCTTTAGACTACCACAAAGCCCAGAACTTGTACAAAAAAGCAGGTATTACAGACCTACAGACCTCCAAACACATGGTTTTCACGGGAAATCCGGGTACTGCCAAAACAACGGTTGCCAGGCTCTTTGCCCAAATTCTCAAGGACAATGGCGTTCTGTCTCGCGGAAACCTTGTTGAAGTTGGCAGAAAAGACCTAGTTGGCAAGTACGTTGGCTGGACTGCAAAGCAGGTAGAAGATGCCTTCAACAAAGCCAAGGGCTCTGTCCTTTTCATTGACGAAGCCTACTCCCTCTGCGAGGAAAAAGCCGGCCTTTACGGCGATGAAGCCATCAACACCATTGTCCAGATGATGGAAAACTGCAGAGAGGACACCGTTGTCATCTTTGCTGGCTACCCAGACCGGATGCAGGAATTCTTGGACAAAAATCCTGGTTTGAGAAGCAGAATTGCCTTCAACGTCAACTTTGACAACTACAACACAGAAGAGCTGGTGGAAATTTTGCAGCTCTTTGCCTCAAAGAGTGGCATTACTCTTGCTTCAGGCGTTCTGGACTTTGTTCGTCCTCTCTTTGACAGAGCCCAGAAGGACCCTACTTTTGGCAACGGCCGTTTTGTCCGCAACGTCTTTGAACAAGCCAAGATGAGACAGGCCACACGTTTGGTGAATCTGGCCCCAGAGACTCTGACAAACGATACCATCAGAACCCTCCTTCCAGAGGACTTTGGTGGACAGACCACCTTCACCCTTAAGGACAGCAAGCCACTAGGGTTTGCCTGCTAACTAGATTACTACCGGCTAAGCCTGGGCTTTTAACCCCAAAGCGCCTAGCCGGCATTTAAAGCCCAGCCAGCTAAAGGAGTTTTATATGAATATCATGCCTTACGTCATTACCAAAACAGATGGCTCTTCCCATCAGTTTGACATCTTCTCCCTTCTGTTGAAAGACCGAATCATCTTCATTAACGGCGCCATTGACGACTTTACCGCCAACAGCGTCATTGCTCAGCTTCTATATCTTGATTCTCTGAATCAGGAACAAGAGATTTGCCTTTACATCAATTCTCCTGGCGGAAGCGTCACCGCAGGCCTTGCCATCTACGACACCTTGCGCTACATCAAGGCCCCAGTTCACACCATTGGAATTGGACTTGCCGCTTCCATGGGCTCCCTACTTTTGGCAGCCGGCAACAAGCGCTCCATCTTGCCTCACACCAAGGTAATGATTCACCAGCCCCTGATTTCCGGTGGCCTTGGAGGCAAAGAAACAGACATCAGCATCCTTGCCAAGGATCTCACCTCAACCCGCAAAACAATAGCCCAAATCCTAGCTAAGCACACAAAAAAGAGCATTAGAAAGGTAGAACAGGACATTGAAAATGACCGATACATGAACGCAGAAGAAGCTCTAAAGTACGGCATTTGCGACAACATCATTACCATTGAATAACACAGGAGTTTAAAAATGGAAATTAGAACAGACCTTCAAAAGCTGAAAACCTCTTTGGTTGCAATAGCCGCACTTTGGCACGACCTTGGAAATTCCAGCGCCTGGTTTGAAAGAAAACTCAGACGTCAGCACCTAGTCAGCGACCCCATCTCCCACGAATGGATCTCCTGCCTACTTTTCTTTGCCTACCTCAAAAGTGTTGACGCCACGTGCGACCAAGACTGGCTCAACGCACTTGAAAGCTGTTCTTTTAACCAAAAACGCGTCATCTTGCTCGCCTCCAACCAAGACCCATCCCGATTCTTCTCAGACCCCAAACTTCTGAAAAACTTCCCCGTTGCCCTTTTTGTTGCTTGGCTGATTCTGTCCCATCACAACCTTCCAGGCGCCAAGGCTACCACCAAATTTTGTAAGAATAATTTTGCAGAGACTTCTCTTTTAGACCTTGAAACCCTATTTGAGAAGCTCACCCTTCAAATGGGCTACACCAACAATGATGACAAGAAAGACGTACTTTCTTTTCCTCATGGTCTTGTCTTTGATAATCAGCAGTGGAGAGAAGAGAACTCTAAATGGGCTAAGGAATTAAGTTGCCACATTGATACTGTAAAAACTTTATGCCAACAGAAGGTATTCTATGAAGTTCTCATGTTTTCTCGGCTTTCTCTAATGCTGGGGCAGCAGTTGTTTATCAATGAAAACAAAACCTCCAATTTATCCTTAGCAGAGCAACTGCTTAAAGTTGAAGATTATGCCCTTAAAGTGGTAGATACTCTCCCAGCTTTTGAAAAGCTTGCAAGTTATCCAAAAGAGGCTCTGCCTCCTTCTTATGAAGAGCATGTTCTTAAGGACAGAAGCTGCTTTATGTTTTGCAGCGGAAATTTAAGATCTCACTGGGAAACAGTTTATAAAAATGCAGGGCAGCTTCGCTGCAGTATCGGGGTAAAGGAGGCGTTGGGGCCGTGGAAGGCAGAGCGCTATAAGTGGAGGACTAGCCTTGAGCAGGAAAGCCAGGTGGCGGTGGTAGATTGGACGGGCGAGGTTCAGTCTTCGTATGAAGTGCAGACTGGCAAGCAGGCTGGCAGTGTTATTAAAAGCTTGCAAGAACTGAAGTTACTTCTGTCGCCAGTGCTGATTGCGCCAATTGAATTGCTTTTTAAAGCGTGCGATGCCACGTGCGGAAACAGCTACATAGTTCCGCTTCTCAGAGTTCTGGGCTCGGATTTGATTATCCACGACTTTGACGAGTTTGGGGAGGCAGATCTCAGGGCACTGAGCCGGCTGGCCTACCTTTGTGGCGTGTGTGGGAGAAAGTTCCTGCTCTCTTCTGCTATCATGGCTTTTGAGGAGGTGCAGGGCATTGCTTTTGCCTACATGAAAGGCTGGAAGGAGCACGCTTTCTTGCACAACAAGTCTGCCGATATCATCTTTGACTTTGACTCTTCTACCGACATGCTTTGCAAGACCAAGGCCTCTGACGTGGAACATTTCACCAAAGCCTTCAAGCGAGGTTTTGGCCACAGGGCAAAAGAACGGGCCAGCTATACCAATTCCGATCTTTCCGGCACGGTGAAGATTGACATTGACGCCAACTCTGGCTTTGACTCCAACTCTGCCGCTGCCGCTACCCCTGCATTTGCCGCCAACCATGATTCTAGCTCTGCCGCTTATTGGGATGCCATTCTGGGTGGCGCTCAAGCTCTACATCAAAATCACTACACTGTAGACCCCAAAACCGGTACAAAAGTGTCCTTTGGCTATGTACGTCTCAACACTCCTGAAGAGTGCGTTGCATTCAGTAAGTATGTGAGCTGTAAGTATTTGGATGGCAAGCAGAGTCCCAGCGCACCTAGCATCCTCAACTTCAAAGTTCTGCCCTATCACCCACAGGAAACCATGGAAATCAGAAACGCCAAAGACGAGTATCTGGACAGGCTTTTCTATGGCTCAGACAAACCGCAGAAACGCCTAGAGGACTCCGCTGTAAGAACTCAGCTTGATTCAGACCTTAACGCTACCAACAGCACCTTTATCCTCGTCACCACCTACTCGCTGGACTACGAGTTTGACTGGGCCATTTTTGAGCCATCCCGCACCATAGTGAACCCAATCCGGAGCCTATATCACCATCGTGAAATGGCAAGGCTCAATGCCTCTATATTTGACAAACCAGAACCTTCCAACATCCCCAACATGGCAATCTTGACCAAAAGTCTGGCCGGAGTCTCAATTGAAGATGCTCAAAGGCCACTGACCGTCTCGCTAACAAACGAGCCCAGAGTCCAAGATTTCACTGCCTTTTTCACCGGCACCACCATGCTCACCGCCCTTGCCCAGAAACTCCTTGAAAACCCCAAAGTCCCCAAACAGTGAAAGAATAGTGAAAGAATAGTGAAAACTTCTTCTACTCCAAAAGCTCTTCAACTTGGCAGCCCAGAACACTTGCCAATGCTAGGACACTCTGCACGGAAGCCTTATTAATATCCTTAGATTTTAGTTCGTACTGCTGCAAAGTCCGTAAGTTAACACCAGCTTTCTCTGCAAGTTCCCTTTGTGAATAACCGCAATTTTTCCTCTGCTGTTGCAACTTAGAACCTGCACGGTGTAAATAAACATATTTATTTACAGTATCAACAAATTTATCTTCAGAAGCTTCATGTAAAGTAGGATAAAGCTTTAGTACTTCTTCCATTGAAATACACTCATGTATACAGCTAAAAGATTTACAAGTTTTCCACTGATAGTAGGCCAAGATCCACCCACACCAGTACGCTGGAGAGCATTCATAGTCAGTTTGAGCGGCTGGGAAGTATCGGGCTAGACCAGCTTTTGATAGCGTGGCCATCACAAGCTCGGTGCCAGAAATGCCAGAAATAAGCTTTGGGCTACCTTTGCCAAAATCAAGAGCAAGTCCAGTTGAAATAAAGAGTTGTAAGAATTCGTCTTCACTCAAATTGCAAGCGTTGACGGCGTAATCAAAGGCCTCCCCCAAGTTTTTCATAGCGTCGTTAAGATAAGTTTCAGCGTAGGCGTACGTCATTTGGTTTCATCCCCTCTTTAATAATGTCGCGAATAAAAATGCCGTCTGCATCCTCGTGTTCAAGCTCCAGTTGGAAGGCCTTACGCGCCTGCTCGTCGCGCACTTTTCGCTTGGCGTAATAAACCGAATTTTCGGCAACGGTATAACCAAGAAAGTTTAGCGCCTCAAACGCTTTTTTGCTTTTCAAAACAACTTGCACACCAAGCTTTCCCAGCGTCATGGCGTACGAAAGCTGCTTCAAAGAAATCCCGTTTGCAACAAACGAGCGGACAAACGAGAAGTATGAATCGTCAGCCCTATAGCCAATGATTACATCATATTTGTCATATTCCGGCTTAAAATTCTCAAGCAAATAATCCCTGCCACGTCTTTCAATAGGTGTGGACAACCTGACCTGCCTATTCTCCAGCAAAATAGCCAGCCAATTTAAAATAGTGTAGTTTTCAGTTAAAAGATTCAAAATGCTCAGGCCATTTGTTTCTAACTCATACTGGTTAGCATATCCGTCAACGCCCTCACTACAAGCCCATTCTTTTGCTAGTTCTAAATGTTCAGTACAATAAAATCCTAACCCATAGTCGTTATAACTCTTTCCTGCACCAAAAATTGGCTTTTGCAAGATTCTTGGTGAGCCGTGATAAAGAATAAGCTTACTCATATAAAACCACCTATACTTCCACAGAAGTACACGGTCAGTATACTTCCACAGAAGTACAAAAGCAAGAATTATCTCATCTACCTCTTGCTCCACTGTAACGATACGAGAAAGCAGTTCTCTGGTTCCTTGGAATTTTAAAAATTTTCTTCATTTTTATGAAATCGTTCTAAATCAAAACCCACACATGCTTATTTCCAGTAGCCTTACAGCTCCCAGAACTAGGCCTAGCACCGACAAAGGACGATGGATGAGCACCACATCTCAAACATTGCCACGCCCTAGCCTGCGTTGGCCCTTCCGGAACCCTCATCCAAACATGATTCCCTCCGTTTGGACATTTCTTTGGACTTGGAGTCTCCCCCACAAAAGCGGAAGGATGCTCCCCACAATTCCTACACTGCCATTCCTGTGAATTTGCCATAAAATTCCTCCTTGTCAAAATTTCGCTTGTTTATTTTCTAGAGCCTTTTTTAGCAGCTCTTTCATTGATTCGCCATGCTTTCTACTTGCTTCAACCTCCCATCCAGAATTTTTAGCAATGCTTAGCATAAGACTATACTTAAGAGATTCTGTTTCTCGACTGTCCGCAAGTTCAACTTTTCCGCTGGGCATGGAATTATTTAATCTTGAATTCGATGATGGAGTAATTAGTGCAAGATTTCCAAAATTATTAAGCTCTTCTTTCCATTCTTTGGGATGTTCTTTTCCTCCAAGTAATTGTTGTGGCATGAAGTGCTCAACCGATGTTGTTTCTTTAAAAACAAAATCTGTTGCTTTCTCTTTAATTTCTTCGGGAGGATTAATATACAGTAGATAATCCAGCCAGTGGAAAACAAAGTGATCTGTGCCTGTACCTTTATTTAGATTTTCATCTTTAGATTCTCCTACTCTATTGATTGAATACTGTTCCAATTCTTTGATAACCTCTTTAATAAACTCATCATCTATTGGCTTATCTTGCCTTAATTCTGTCTCCATGTTTTTTTCAACGATATCAACCATGTTCTTGGAGGCATCCACGCCAGACACGGCTAGCATGCTCTCAAGTTTTATAAATCGGTCGTCTTTAATACCAGAGCTTAAAAACCAGTTCCATTCTCCTTTTGTTCGTCTGACAACATAGCTATCAAAGGCAATTCTATACAGCAAAAGGGACTTTATTACTTTCAATGCGTCTCCATCGCTCTTGAGAACATTAGTGTCTGAATTTTTGATATCTGCTATTGATTTGTCTATTGAAGATTTCAATGCCACGTCAATCAATTCATATGGTGTTAAGCAAGTAGCATATACACCACTCTGATAGTCTGTTATTCTTCCTCCAATTGTGCGAGAGTAAACTTTGCCACCTTCAACAGCGTTAACTACATCTAAAAGCCTTGTTTTAACGCTTTCTCCACAAGTCTGAATAACGTCTTTCAGTTTCTCAAATAAAGTGCTAAGGTTCTCAGCTTTTATTATATCCTTACTCTTTGATATAATTTCTGGTGGTAAATCATTCTCAATATCATAACAAAGCAACCATGCAAAATTAAGGAGTTCACATCCACTGGTTTCAATCTCAGCAATTAATTTTGCTTTAGCAATATCTTCTGGTTTAAGCTGTTCGCCTGCAGTATTCAAAACTTCAAACGAATGCTGAATTTGCATTTTAGCAGCCAGTGTCTTCTCAACAAACCAAACATTATTCATTAGATAGTTAGAGAAATCTTCTTTTGTAACTTCTTTTAGCACATCAAATAAAGTATTGAAATATGACTTTACATACTGATACATCGTATAAATTTTTATGCATGTCTCATTTTCTTCTTTATCATTTTCTTCTTCATACTCTTCAATATTATTGCCAGCAAACAAAGCTTCCACATGTCGCCTGTTTTCAAAAGCTAAAAATTCAGCATCTGTTCCAAGAGCTTTAAGGACAAGCTTTAGACTTGTAAGTCTTTGTTGCCCATCTATTACCTTTACCCCTTGCCCAGAAACAGAAATAACTATAGATCCAAGAAGATATCCTTCTTTACCTTCAATACATGCTTCTTTTATATCATCAAGCATCTTCTTCAAGTTCTTTTCAGTCCATGCATAATCTCTTTGAAAATCAGGAATTATATACTTTTTTCCTATCACTTTATTTACATAAATTTTTTCAACCATATATCCTTCTCAACTCCCTTCTAATTAGATATTTGATTCCATTTCCATCTGCTCTATTTCCCCAACCTTCACGTTCAAGATGCTCTAAAGGATTCTCACAATAGCAGTCAAAACAATCTTCAATTTTTTTGCTTGAAACAATTGCATTAAACAAGCTATCCGCTTCCATTGCACTGTTTCTAATGGTATCAAACCTAACAGAATCATTATAAAGGCAGTAGTAAACAAGCCATGAAAACACTAGGTCCACAAGTTTATTGTAAATATCCTTGTCCTTAATATCTTCATCCTTTTCTTTGAAAAACTTTTCCTGAATATAAAAAACAAGAAGATCAAACACTTCCTCTGCCCTTGGCCTTCCAAGAAACAACTTCTTTAATTTTAAGGCATGCTTTGAACCTTCCTCATAGATTTTATCAAACTTCTTGTATGCCCTAAAAACATACCAAAAGAAAAATTCTCCATTAGCAATAGGGCTATCAAGGCCAGAGTACAAACCTTCCTTATTTTCTCCATTTTTGAATTGTTCAATATCTTCTATATCATCTGTGCCATACGGATATCTTCCTTCTTTCATCATTCTTAAGGCGCAAATCATTGACAAGTTCTTGTTCAGCCACCATGGACTCAAACTTTCCCATTTATTAACAACCTTAGTTTTGAATTGATGAATATCTTCAAGGCATTCTTTAGAAAAGCCTTCTTTTTCCCATCGATCTTTTGCCTCCTTAGATAGTTCCATACATTCAGACAATGCTAATAGATGATAAGACTTCAAAATATCTGTATTTGTAAGAGGCACTCCAGTTGTGTTCGTCCGGTCAAAGAACTTCAACGCATCGTCAAGGTCGTCCATGACGACGATATCGGCATAACTGTTAAGAATATATTCTTCCATTTCCTTTTTAGCATTGTCATCCATCAAGGCTACCTGCCTTCTAAACCACTGAAAGTTATAACCAATATTCTTCTCCGAATCCTTTCCCTGAAGTGTTGTGTTATTGATAAAAGAATCTGCAACGGAAGACGAAAGAGCCTTTAGAATAAGAGATAATGTAACTAATCTCTGCTGGCCATCAACAATATCATACTCACAACTGTTCTTATTCTTTCTATGTAATACAATTATTCCAAAATCATAAGATACTTTGGTTTTAAGAAGATTTCTAATATCATTCCAGAAAAAATCAATATTCTTTCTAACCCACCTGTAGGGTCTCTGATAAGAAGGAAGATTAAGCTTTATTTCAAACAGATCTTTAATGCTTTTTTCCTCAACATCACTCAATTCCACATTTTTACGGTTGTCAACTGAATTTCTCTCCTCCTTAGAGCCTTGCTCCTCTTTGGTGAAAACTTTTTCGCTTGACATTGGTGGAAGGTTTTTAATTGTTTCTTCTGCATTATTATCGCAGGAATATGCGATAAGACACCCTTCTATATTTGGAACAACAGAGCACTTCTTCTCTAACTCTCTTGTAACCTTATCCAAGCCAGTTCCTTCTTCTTCCCTCCAATCTTTGATATCACTTTTCACCTTAATGTAATTATCTTCAATAACAACTGTAAATTTGTCATATTCCTTTTTCGTTTCTGTCATCTATTTCTCCCGCTTGCTTTTTTTAATTACCAAATCATACCACCGGCCAGTGCAGGCAACAACCAAATTCAAGCCCGATGCCCTCGCTTCGCTCAAACTGTTCCAAAACAACCCTGCTTCTAGTCTTTTGAGACAAAGTTTGTTCCAAAATAAAAAAACAAGGCCAGTTTGAGACAGTTGCCTACATTGAAGCCATTTTTTGACTGTACGATGGATGGGATGCAAGTTTGATTACTCTTTTAGAAACTCCTCTCGATTGTATCAAACTCAAAAACTCTCTATGCCCATCCTCTGTTCCAGGAAGAAGTTGACCCCATGCAAATATTTCTTGAAGGATTTTCACGCTCTAATAGTATAAAGACAAAAACTTGTTATCTCCATGTCATTTAGCTTTACACCAACAATAAACCAGTCTGCCAATTCTCCAATACAAATATCCGACAAATCCTTCAAATTGCCATTTTTAACAAAGTCTTGTTTAAGCTTTTTCATTATTGCTTCATTATTCATGCTCAAAATCCAATCCTCCTCTCCACATCCGACCGCTCCAAGCGCTCTTGCGCACAAAGCTCGTCCAACGCCTCAAAAGTCGCAGCTTCCCCAGTGAGAATCTCATTCATAGTAGCTTTACGTACAATGTTATCTATCTGCCCGCCCGACAACTCAAAACCAGAAAGCCTAGCCAGCGCCCCTTCACTCAAAGCCGGCAGCCTACTCTCCCAGATAGCCGCCCGCGCCTCATTAGACGGCATATCAAACTTAATCTTGTAGAGAAATCGCCTCTCGAACGCGCTATCAAAATTAGCCGTCAAGTTAGTCGTGGCAATGAGAATGCCCTCCAAACTCTCCATCTCGTCCAAAATTATGTTCTGAATTGCATTTTCCGTCTGCGCCACGTTGCCCACGCCCACATCTTTACGCTTGGAAAAGATAGCGTCTGCCTCGTTAAACAGCAAAATAGGCACATTCTCCCCCGCAATATGCGCCCGCTTGCACACCGACTTATACTTATCAAAAATCTCCTTGACCAGCTTTTCGCTCTCCCCAAACCAACAGCTCTTTGACCTAGCCACGTCCACCTTCACTATACCCCGATTCGTTTTTTTCGCTATCTGATAAACAGACTCCGTCTTGCCCGTTCCCGGAGCACCATAGAGCAGAACAGCAAAGCCTGTTTTCAGGCCCTTCGCTTTCAAATTTTCTTGGATTTTCTGAAAGTTATCGGGATAGAGATAGGAGGTAAGTGTAGCTATCTGCTTTTGGTTTTCCTTACTGTAGAACAACTTAATTTCATTAATAGACTGAGGGTCTAGCATATCCTTGGAAGAAAATTTCTTTTCGTAAAGACAAAGATCTTCGCCCAAAAGAAGCTCTTTTGCTTTGTCCGTCAACTCAAGCAAGGAATCGGAAACGCGCTCTCTTTTGCTTACTTTCAAATAATCTCTCTCAACCAAAAGGCCTCTTTCATCTGCCAAATCTTTGGCTTTTCTTCTTGCAGTTCCCTCATAATAAACATTACACAGAGTCTGAAGAATACCACTTTCATTTCCGTGTAAGAAATCGGCACAACAATCGTAAAAAATAAAACGTTCTTCTTTAACAGGAATAAGCTTTGTTATTTGCTTTACAAAATCTAGTTTCATAAAGCTCTCTTCCATGTTGGCAAGTATGTGAACTTTGTACGTTTTACCATAATCGCAACGCGAGTCATATAAATTACTGAATCTGCGTAAAAACGCATATTTGTCATCAAAATCCTCACCAATATCTGAAATGCCATCAAAAGTTTCTTTGTATAACGCCTCCAAGACTTGGTCGTTAATCTTGAAATTGAGATTATCGTCAAGGGTGTAATTACGAAAAAAGTAATGCTTTTCCACCAAAGACATTATCTGATTTTTGTACGGCACAAGTTTCATTGCGTCACAGTCAACAGTCTCTCTTATTTCCTTAAATCCAATGATGCTGGAATCGCTCTCTTCCGAATAATGTGTTTCCACTGCTAAAATTAAGAGCACAGCTTCCCTCTCTGTAATCTTGTAAAAGGTTGCAATCTTGGCAACCGCGACCTTTGCCTCCTGCGGAATTTTTTCCATATCCGGACCAAAAGCCTTAAGCGCATTAAAAGCAAGAGAAATACAATCGCAAATATTACTGCCCATAAGCTCCTCCTCATATGTGCAAAATCTAACGCAGAACACTGAAGAAATAGTTCAGAGAAGAAAAATGAGTTATAATAAATTTATGAAAGATTATCTGGATGAATACATTGTAGCCACTCGGCTTATACATCGGGCTCAGGGGGCAAGCGTGTACGAGCTTGCAGAGGCGCTGGGAAAGACCACACGTGCCGTCTACATGATTCTCAATCAGCTGGAGGCTATGCGGTTTCCAATTTGGACGGACTCGGATCCAGATAACTCCAAGATAGTGCGCTATCACGCAGATTCCACGTTCATGCAAAGTCTGCCGTCAATGGATTTCACTGAAGAGGACAAGGCTGTCTTCAACTACCTGATGGACAATGCGAACAACACGCCAGGTCTAGAGGTGCAAGCGCGCCATCTCTTTACAAAGCTAAAACTTATGGCCTCCGAGCGAGGCGCCCTCATGGAAAACGGCGCGCGCAAACCGCTGGCCATAGTTAGCTCCGCCTCAGTGGTGAAAAAGATAGACAACAAGAAAGCGGCAAAAATCATCTCAAGCCTCCTTGACGCAATCTCTGCAAAACGCTGGATAACTCTTGACTACTACAACATTTGGACAGAAAGCACCTACAACTTCACCATCTATCCCATAGTCCTTTTCGTGGACCAGGGCGACTACTACCTCTACGCCTTCAACAAAAAAGAGCAAATCAGAATGCTAGCCGTAGAGCGCATCAACGCCGTCCTTTCCACAACTCTGGACCTCCCCGCTCCAGGTGCGCAAGTAGACGTCAAAGCCCTCATCAACGACCCCTTTGGCATAGTCTACGACACCGAGCCCTTCCGCATCACACTCCACATTGACAGCTGGCAAGCCCCCTACGTAAAGCAAAAGAGCTGGCCCAACTCCGTCACCATCAGCGACAACGACGACGGCTCCATCACCTTCACCGCCACCACGCACTCCTACTACAACTGCAAAACCTGGATTCTGGCCCGTACGCCCCACGTCACCGTGCTAGACCCCGCCTGGTTAATTGACGATCTCCGCGAAACCCTCCAAGCCGGCCTCTCCCTCTACCCCGATACTCTCTAAGCTTTTT